>NZ_VPBP01000012.1:0-83225 GCF_013418685.1 Acinetobacter sp. YH12129 | reverse complement strand
TTTGGCCAGAAAAATGAGTCGTTCTCGCTGTTCTAAACTAAGTGGTACAGAAACAATCCGAGGCATGTGTGAACATCTGTTAACTAAAAAAACCTTTTCGCATGATTAGTTATTTTTGTCAACTTATGCACAAGACCTAACCAATCAAGTACCTGAGGCGCAAAGCGCACTCGAAGCATTTATGAAAAAGCTTTCAGTCACTCAAGAAGGTATGTTTGAGCAGGCGACATTGATCAAAAATGGTAACAACTGTTTGAAATCTGAAACCTTAACTGATGGAACATTAAATTTATACATCAGTGGCCCAAGCGGTTGTACGGCGGATGATACTGAACAGTGGGTATATGATGCCATTGGTCGTATACACAGTAAGTCAAATCCAGATCAATGTATTACAGGCAACGGTGGTTCAGCTAAAGTGACGCTAGAACGCTGCATGTTAAACCAAACCAACCAAATTTGGACCATGGACCCTGCGACTACAACGATTCGTCAAAGTGGTCAATGTATGGATTTAAATACGGGACGTTTGCAAAATAACCGTGCGGATTTAATTCGATATAGCTGTACCAACGGTGGCAATCAACGTTGGACAAATTTGACAGCAAGCCAAAACTTATTATGGACATATTTATCAGCGACGAATATGAAGCTGATTAATAAATAATCTGTAGATAGAAAAATAAGGTCCAATAAGGACCTTATTTTTTTGCTTTTAAAAATCTATAGGCACAAAAAAAGCCCTAAAAAGGGCTTTTTTTATCGCAACAAATTAGTTAGCTAAAGCTTTAACTTGTGCATTTAAACGGCTCTTATGACGAGCAGCTTTGTTTTTATGGATGATGCCTTTATCAGCCATACGGTCGATAACAGGAACAGCTTTTTTGTAAGCTTCTGTAGCGACAGCATAATCACCAGCAGCAATAGCAGCTACTGTGCGTTTAAGATAAGTACGAACCATAGAACGTAAGCTTGCGTTGTGTTGACGTGCTTTAACGTTTTGACGAGCACGTTTTTTTGCTTGAGCAGAGTTTGCCACTCGTGCACTCCTTGAAATAGATTGGTCTGGGCGGGCTGAAATTACATCTGAAAACCAACATCAGAAGAACTATCACCAGCCCGTAAACAAGTGCCATATTGTGATTAAACTAAGCGCTTAAGTCAAGTCTTGACATGCTTTGACAACATTTTAGATGCAGAAAAATTTTAAAGAAAACGTTAGATTAGTCTAAAGTGATTGAGATTGTATGAAAAATGACTAAAAGTATAGAGAATGCGATTGTCATCGGAGCAACAGGATTGGTCGGGCGGGAATTGGTTCGTCAGCTCAGTCAAAATACAGGATGTAAGAATATTACGGCTGTGGTACGTCAGCGTGACCATGAACTGAATGGACTGGCAAAAGTTCAACAAATGGTGATCAGTGACTTTCTTTCTCTGACTCAGGATGATGTGAGAGATTATAGTCATGCCTTTAGTTGTTTAGGCTCGACCATTAAAAAAGCAGGGTCTAAAGATCATTTTTATCAGATCGATTTTAGCATCAATGCGCATTTTGCTGAATTATTAGAATATACAGATACACAATTGATCATTGTCAGTGCTATGGGCGCTGACGCCAATTCCGCATTTTTTTATAATCGAGTCAAAGGGGAATTGGAATATTATTTAAAAACCTTAAAGTTAAATCAACTTTCGATATTAAAGCCTTCGCTGTTACTTGGCGAGCGTCATGAATCTCGGCGTTTAGAAGATGCGACACAGAAGCTCTATATGCGCTTTTCGCATTTTGTACCAGACCGTTTCAAATTTAAGCCAGTGACAGCACAACAAGTGGCTCATACTATGGTCGAGGCTGCACAAACTCAGACTGAAAAGTTCGAGATTTATGATAATTTACGCATACTAACAATTAAATGAGGGAAATACCGTGTCTACAGTTCCATTCGTCACCTGTGATTTACTTGATGATCATCCAGATAAAGAATTACAAGTGGTGATCCCGTCATTGGATGGTAAGTTCTTTCAAAGTTATGGTGCACGGAAAAGTTTTGGCGGTCAGGTGATGACGGTCAAATGTTTTGAAGATAACTCTCGTGTTAAAGAATTATTGGCAACCGATGGTACGGGTAAAGTATTGGTTGTGGATGGTGGCGCGTCGATGCGCTGTGCCTTGATGGGCGATATGATTGCTGAATCTGCAGTCAAGAATCATTGGAATGGTGTCATTATTTATGGCTGCGTGCGTGATGTTGATGCGATTGCAGAACTTGATTTAGGTGTGCATGCTTTGGCTGCGATTCCACAAAAAAGTAACCGCAAAGGCGTGGGTGAAACAGATATTCCATTAAGTTTTGGTGGTGTAAACATTCAGTCTGGTGATTTTATTTATGCTGACAATAACGGCATTGTTGTTTCAAAAGAGCAATTGGTTGTTCTATAAGTGTGTTTGAGTTTTTAGTCATGGAATGAGTGGGCATTGCTTACTTATATACGACGATACAAATCTGGAAAAATACAAACTTCAGCTGAGGACTCTCGGCTGTTGTATAAAAATACGAAATAAAAGAAGAAAGGAAGAATGTATGTTGTTGCATCAATTAAAAGTGGCGCAAGCGTTGCTCTCAGGCGTAGCAGAGGGAGGACGTGGTACAAATGGGACGCCTTATCCCAAACAACCTGAAAAAGCCCTTAAACTGTACGAATTTGAAGGTTCTCCGTATTGCCGTCGTGTGCGTGAAGTTTTGACCACACTTAATTTGGATTATGAGGTTTACCCATGTCCCAAAGGGGCTAAAAAGTACCGTTTAGAGGTACAGAAATTAGGTGGAAAACAGCAATTCCCTTTCTTGGTGGATGACAATACTGGGGATCGTTTGTACGAATCTCAGCAAATAATTCATCATCTATTTAAACATTATGGCAAAACAGGTCAGACTCCTAGGAAATATGCCAATTATCCTAAAATTCCGTATGTTGCCTATGTTGGAACCTTAATTAATGGGGCTCAAGGCGTGTGGGTGCAGCGTAAAGTTATCCATCGTGATGCACCAAGTCAACTCTTAGAACTATGGGGTTTTGAAGCGAGTCCATATACACGTATCGTACGTAGCGCATTGTCTGAAATGGAATTGGCATATATCTTTCATAATGTGGCTAAGGAACGTTGGCAAGATCAGGGATTAGCGGTAATGCGCTTAAGACCTGGTAAATATGTACCCCTGAAAGGTGGCAAGCGTGAACAAGTGTTAAAAATCATGGGGAACAATATTCAAGTGCCATATTTGAAAGATCCTAATACTGGTGTAGAACTTTTTGAATCTGAAAAAATTGTAAAATATCTGAAGAAGCAATATTTGAGCTAATCACACTCAAGTTTAAGCTAAGTGCAGTGTATAATCAGACTGATGGCTATACACATATTGTAATGTTAAATGGATTTAAAATTAGAAGAAAAATGCATCATAGCTGCATCAATTGAATTAGAATAAATTGTTAAAAAATAAGAAATTTACTTAATTATAGGGATATCCTAAAAGGATTAAACTCATTAATGTAAAAGACATTTCATTTTTTCGGGGGAAGTAAATCATGTCACCACAAGAAGTCATACTACCCGTACCGGTGCTCGTCGTTGAAGATGAGGAAATTATTCAATTACGTTTACGTCAAATTTTGACAGAGCTGGGTTATAAGCGGGAAGAGCTTATCTTCACCAAAAATGTTAAAGAATCTATTCAAGCCGTAGAGACCCAACCGATATCCTTAGCCTTAGTTGACTTAGGTTTGCCTGATGGTAGTGGTATCGAAATTATTGAAAAAATACGTTCCCTCGAAAGTAATACCATGATCTTGGTTGTCTCTGCATGGAGTACACAAGAAAGCTTATTTGCCGCAATTAAAGCAGGTGCAACGGGCTATGTATTAAAAGAACGTGATGATGCTGAAGTACTTTTATCTATTCGGAGTATTTTACGTGGTGGGGCGCCGATTGACCCATTTATTGCACGAGAAATCCTTAAACAAATATCCGAAGCCGAAGCGCCAAGTCCAGAACAAACAGTCGCCGATGAAGCAGACTTGAACCTCTTGACCAGTCGTGAAAAAGAAATTTTATGTTTGGTTGCTCAAGGTTTGAGTAACCGTGAGATTGCTGAACAGCTTTTTGTTTCTCGCTATACGGTAGAAAGCCATATTAAACATATTTATCGCAAATTAGCCGTAACGAAACGAACCAAAGCCGTGAGTACAGCAAGATCTATGGGTATTCTATAATGCGTAAAGGAGGATATTTTTTCTTATTTATCCTCTGTTTAGTATGGGGGAGCTTGAGTCATGCAGAGCAAGTTTTCCCTGTAAATGATCAATGTAATGTAACTGTGAATAGCATTTCACGGGTGAAGACACCATCCAATCAAGAATTACCCAGAACGGGATGGAAAACCACGCAATTACCTGACCGTTGGAAAGAAGATAAAGACTGGGAGGGTTATCAAGGTGGTGCTTGGTATAAATTAGACTGGTCTTGGTACTGTAAAAATAATGCGCGTTTGGCAGAACCCATCGCACTATATGTTGATTACATTATTAATACGGGTTCAGTCTTTCTGAATGGCGACTTGCTGTGGACCAATAAAAATCTTCAAGAACCGGTCTCTAAAAGTTGGAATGTTGCACGCTATTGGATTTTACCGATAAGTGGAATCAAGCATGATCATAATGAAACCTTGATCTATGTTTATGGCTACTCGAGTCTAAATGCTGGCTTGGGTCCGGTGAAATTTAACAATGTCATGGCAACAATAGAGCAGGCCGAAGAAGCCACTTGGACTCGTCGAACCATATTACAATTAAATATTTTTCTTTCTGGGGTCTTGGGTCTAATTTGCTTTATCATTTGGTTGATGCGTCCTCGTGATACCAGTTTTGGCTGGTTTGCGCTTTCAACAGTGTTGTGGATTTTATTTCTCAGTAATGCTCTGACTACTGAAACCTTTCCATACCCAGATTCGGTTTTTTCTGCCAAAGCTAATCTGATATTTGTAATGCTGTACTTTCAGTGCTTTAGTATCTATATCTTGCGCTTTCTTGGGCGTAAGTTTCCACGAATAGAACTGTCATTTACTATGTTGACTGCTGCACTGATTGGTGTGGTGTGTATCTGGCCATTCGAACAAAATGCAGATATTTCGAGCCTTATTTTCTTTTTATATTGTGCATTCTTTTTTATCACTTACCTCTATCTGTGTAAAATTAGTTTCAAAGAACGAAGAAGAGACTATATTTTATTAGCAATCTGTTTGACTGCGATAATTGTGATAGTCATAGGTGATATCACAGTCTTGGTGCTCTTTCCAAAAGAAAATTTTACACCTTTATCACCCTTTACTTCACCGATTATCACCTTATTTATAGTGGTGATCTTGGGGGCGAGACTTAATCGAAATATACAGAAGATTGAAAAATATAATGATGATTTGGCATTTGAAGTTCAGAAAGTCAGTGATGAACTATGTAGTAGCTTGAATGATAAACATCAGCTTGAACTGAGTAATGTACGCCTGCAGGAACGGATTAAATTATCACATGATCTGCATGATGGTCTGGGCGCATCCATTGTGCGCTCGATGATCTTGGTTGATCAGTGTGAAAGTAATATTCCAAATAGACAGTTCTTGTCGATGTTGAAATTATTGCGCGATGATTTAAGGCAAATTATTGATAGTGGATCATCTTTAGACAGTAAAGTGCCAAATTCACCTTTGCTCTGGATCGCACCTGTTCGACATCGCTTTAGTCAGTTGATGGATGAAGTGGAAATGAATGCCAAATGGTGTATTCCTTCGCAGTGGGCGATCAAACCAACGGCAATTCAGTGTCTGACTTTAATACGAGTGATTGAAGAAAGCCTGACCAATATTGTGAAACATAGCCAAGCAAATCATGTCAATGTCACGCTGTCACAGTTCGAAAATGGCGCATTGCTATTAACCATTGAAGATGATGGTGTCGGTTTCGATGTTGAGAGTGTTTCAAATCATGGCATGAGTATTGGGATGCGAAGTATGAAAATGCGTGTAGAACGGATAGGCGGAAATTTCAAAATTCATTCTCAGCAAGGCTGTACCATTATTCAAACAGAAATTAATTTAAAATCAGCTGCATAAAATAATATGTTGAAATAATAAAAATGATGATCAATTCGATATTAAGTCATCTAAAGCGCATTGCATTGTTCTGCTGTGTCACTTTTATCGCCGCTTGTGGTTCGCAGGATCATGCGCCTAAACCAGGTGAGTATGGGCAGATTTTGTTCCAGCATGCGGTGTTAAGTACCGAAGAAATTCAACAATTACTCAGTGAAAGTCAAAGCGATACAAATACATTAAACACTAAAAATTTTGCAGTGGATTACACGGCGACATCCAATCAAAACCCATATCGTGCAGTCTTGTTGGTCAAAGGTAGGGCAATGACCAGTGGTGAGGTATCCGTTAAATTTCAAATTGATAACTACAATGCCGCTATTCAACAAACCTCAAGCAATCTCATGCAAATGGACGCAGGTGTTGATCAGATTGAACGATTAGAAACATTAGATGCAGGACAAGATTTTAACTTTGTTATGGACGGTGCGCCTTTCTCAGTCAATGCTGCCAATGATCCAAATAGTATGACCAGTCAACTGAGTTTGTTAGAGTCAAGGAATGTGGAGTTTCAAAGTATTGAATTACAAATTTGGCAAGGCAAAGGTAGTCAATACGGCGTAATGCGTTATCTTTGGTTTATTGGATTGGTGTTATTGATTGTATGGGTTTATCGCGTCATCGTGGAGAAAAAAGCCGATCAAGTCGAAGATTTTTTAAATCGTAGAAAGCGAAAATAATGCTATTCAGCAGTATAAAAAGGGAGCATGACGCTCCCTTTTTATTGAGTTTATTCAGCTTCCGTTGGGACGAGCATCAGCACAGATTCATTTAATAGCATGGCAATATTTTCTAAGATATCAGCATCATATAAAGATTCGTCTAGCGCTAGACTTTGGCCATCGGCAATGGTTTTTAAATGCACTGCAAATTCGTCTGAGATACAGATTCCTTCACCATTTGCCCAAAACAAAATATCACCATCTTGCTCTGTGTAAAGTAAGCGTGAAGCAGGTTCTAACATGAGTTGATAGCCTTGATCTAGAGCTTCCTCTAAATCACCAGTGCCGATTTCTTCTGCTTCAGGAATATTGTCAGGATATTTAGGTTCTGACATTAAGCTCATGATTGCATCTTCAAGTACGGTTGAATTTTGCAATTGTTCAAATAACTTTTCTTTTAAATACTCAAGTTCATTTTCAGTCACTTGGCCAATCGCACTGATTTGGTCACGTAAAATGTCAGTTAATGGATTTTTAAGTAGAGGATTGTCTGTGAATTTGTCTGTCACTCGATCCATCATTTCAGTGACATTGGGCATGCGGAAGCCAAATGAATACGTCAGACATTCATCTTCAGCTACGCCATAGTGTGATAGGCCTGGTGGTACATAAAGTAAGTCGCCGGGAGCAAGCACTTCATCAAAATGAACGTCCATTTCTGGCAGTAAGCGAAGCGGTTGACCTTCGACAAATGAAGTATCTGCATCACACATCTGACCTAATTGCCAACGGCGGTGACCATAGCCTTGTACGAGGAATACATCGTAAAAATCAAAATGTTGCCCGACAGAGCCGCCTTTTTGTGCATATGACACCATGATGTCATCACGACGCCATTGCGGAATAAATGAAAACTGCTTCCAAAGCTCGGCTAGGTCAAAAGAATAATGATCGACAGCTTGAACCAATAAAGTCCACAGTTTCGGCATTTTTTGAAAATCGGCTTTAAGTAGTGGAGAAGATTTCACTGTCCATTGGTTAGGATCACGATCTTTTTGTTTGATGAGACGTGCAGTGACATTGTCTTCTAAAGCCAATTCTAGAACGTCTTTCGGTTCAAGTATTTGGGCAATTTCAGGGAGTGCATTACGAACCAATAATGGTTTTTTTTGCCAATATTCGGCAAGGAATTGTTCAGCGCTGATGCCGCCGAGGATGTCAAGAGAATGAGCCATAGCTAAATACATACAATTTCAATGGATATATTGTCCCTTGAGATTCCTGTTTTTAGCAAGGCTCTATTTCATTAAATTATTTCGATTAGCTTGAGACTATTTTAAAGGATTGTCTTTGAGATATTTCATGACTAATTTTTCAACTTCCAAATCATAGCTATTGGCAGCAGCCGTGGTCGCTGAAAATTTCATGAATTGCTCAAAATGTGCATTGGTGTCAATTTTAGTATTTTCTTTATCAGACATTAATTTGAAATGATTCGGCATGACTTTTGCCATCATTTCAACATTTTCGGTTTGTAGTTTTAGAAGTTTTTTCACTTCAACTGTTTGTGGTTGAATGCTTTCAAATTTTTGTTTGCCTAGAGCAACCAGTTTATTGATTTGTTGTTCTGGTGAGTTACTCCCACCGGTTTTGGTTTTAGTGCCCAGTTGTTGAATGATTTGCTCCTGCATTGCAGCGCCTTGTTGTTCTAATTCAGCATAGATAAATTTATATTGAACCCATTCATTGACTAAGTTTTTATTGTATTGCTGAGAGTTGGTCACAGTTTGATTCACTGTATTGGTATGACCGTTTGTCGAACAAAATAGAAGGCTAATGCTAATGAGGCTAGATGAAATTAAATTAAACGTTTTCATGTTTTCAGTTCTTGGTTGTAATAAATAAGTAAGTGACTTTTTAATCATTAGCCCATAAAGAGCTAATGATGTGTTTATTATGCTGTAACAGATAATAATTTTAAAATTATGGGACTAAAATCTTAAGCTCACGCAAAATATTGCAGAGTTTAATCATCGGCATACCCATGAGTGTGGTTTGGTCTTGCCCGATCATTTCTTCAAATAAGCTAATCCCTAAACTTTCACACTTAAAACTGCCAGCGCAGTGTAGCGGCTGTTCAACCTGAACATAACGTTCAATTTCAGGCAAGCTAAGTTTGCGAAACTTCACTTTATAGTGCTCGACAAGGGTTTGTTCAAAACCTGTTGATTTTTGTTGGACACTGAGTGCAGTACTGAAATAAACGATTTTGTCTGAATTGGCTTGAAGCTGCTTAACGGCTTTTTCATCGCAAAGCGGTTTACCAATAAAAATATCTGGTGCGCCTTCGCGCCATGCGACTTGGTCAGAACCAATCACAATTGCGTCTGGGTGCTGGTTTGCAATCGCAGAAGCTTTTTCAAATGCCAGTCGCTTCGCTAACTCATCGGCATGGTTTTCACCGCGAGGTGTTTCGTCTATATCTGGTACGATTGAGTGGTAATCAATCCGTAAACGGTCCATCAGGTCTTTACGGGTTTGGCTGCTCGAAGCCAAAATGATTTTGGGAGTACTCATTACACTGCATATTCCATAAGTACATCAAGCGGTACATAAGACAGCACCGCTTGGTGACACGCTTGTATTTTAATAGGTGGGGCAAATCCTTCTTGATACGCTTCCACCCAGCGAGTCACACAGATACACCAGAAGTCACCAGGTTGTAGTCCTGGAAAACCAACTTCGGGTAAGGGTGTGATTAGGTCATTGCCAACTTTTTGGGAAAAGTTTAAAAATTCAGATGTCATTTGTGCACACATCGTATGCTGACCAAGGTCTGTTGTTGCTGTATGGCAAAAGCCATTTCTAAAATATCCGGTAATCGGATCAAAACAACAGCTTGCCAAGGGTTCGCCTAAAACATTTAAACGATTAATATTTGGGTCTGGATGAATCGACATAAGCGCTGAATCTTTATAAGGCTTTTCGCTATCATAACAAAACTTTGGCTCGACATAGCTTTTCTGCAAAAGAAGCTAACGTTTTTCTGCATAATCATTTAAAATCGTCGCGTTTTGATATCAATAAAAGAGAGTAATGCATGAACTTTCAGCGTATGACTGACCTAGATTTGGCGGGTAAACGTGTTCTGATCCGTGAAGATCTTAACGTACCAGTTAAAAATGGCGTGATTACAAGCGATGCACGTTTACGTGCGGCGTTGCCAACAATTAAAGCAGCTTTAGAAAAAGGTGCTGCTGTAATGGTGTATTCACACTTAGGTCGTCCTGTTGAAGGTGAGCCTAAAGCAGAACAGTCTCTAGCACCTGTAGCCGCTTATTTAACAGAAGCTTTGGGTCAGGACGTTCAACTGATCACTGACTATTTGGATGGTGTTGACGTTGCGCCAGGTCAAGTGGTTTTACTTGAAAACTGCCGTTTCAATGTAGGTGAAAAGAAAAACAATCCTGAATTATCTGCTAAATACGCAGCACTTTGTGATGTTTACGTAATGGATGCATTTGGTACGGCTCACCGTGCAGAAGCATCGACTGAAGGCGTAGCACGTTGTGCAAAAGTGGCTGCTGCAGGTCCTTTACTTGCTGCTGAGCTTGATGCACTAGGCCGTGCACTTAAAACTCCTGCAAAACCAATGGTTGCGATTGTTGCAGGCTCAAAAGTTTCTACTAAATTAGATGTATTAACTTCACTATCTGACATCTGTGATCAATTGATCGTGGGTGGTGGTATTGCCAATACATTCTTAGCTGCTGCAGGCTTCAATGTTGGTAAATCACTTTGTGAAAATGACCTGATCGACACAGCAAAAGCCATTGCAGCAAAAGTATCTGTACCACTTCCAACAGATGTGGTTGTTGCTGATGCTGCTGAAATTGATTTTGCAGACTTCCTCGGTTCATTAGCTGCTGCTAAAGCTGTCGTGAAAAAAGTTGAAGATGTAACAGACAACGACATGATTTTGGATGTAGGTCCTGAAACTGCAAAAGCATTTGCTGAGATTTTGAAAACTTCAAAAACTATTCTATGGAATGGTCCAGTAGGTGTGTTCGAAGTTGATCAATTCGGTGAAGGTACAAAAGCATTGTCTTTAGCGATTGCAGAATCTGAAGGCTTCTCGATCGCGGGTGGTGGTGACACGCTTGCTGCAATTGATAAATATGCAGTTGCAGACAAAATTGGTTACATCTCGACTGGTGGTGGTGCCTTCCTTGAATTCGTCGAAGGTAAAACACTTCCTGCTGTAGCTGCGCTTCTTGACCGTGCTTAATTTAGTATTATCAATAAGATAATACAGTATTAAAAAAGGTTGGCTTCGGTCAGCCTTTTTTTATGGTCTATTCATTTTGCCGTCATCAAAGTGCAATATTTCTGCAATAAAATTCATCGCAACACCTAATTCGCAGTAGTAGGAAACAACGATGAACTTAAAACTTGCACTTGCTGTACTTTTAATCGCACCATTAACTTTGACAGCTTGTGCTAAAAAAGAGTCTGCACCAACGGAATCAGAAGCATCTGCTGTTGCCGTAGACAATGCTCAAACAACGCCAGAACAACAAAAAGCCATTGATGAACTTGATAAGCCAGTATTGGATGAAAAGAACCAAGATGTTCCTGCTGAAATTGCAAATGCACCTGCAGACGAAGCAACAGCTGACGCTGAAACAGCCGCTTCAGCAGCAGCAGCTCACTAAGATTGTTGTCTTTATTTAAAAAGTCCCTGCAAATGCAGGGATTTTTTTTTAAATAGTGTTATTTGTTGCTGAATTGAAATGATTGAGCATGTAGAATATGCGGCATTACCTGGGAGGATATTATGGCTCTTATTTCATTGCGCCAGCTCTTGGATCACGCCGGCGAACATGCTTACGGCGTACCAGCATTCAACGTAAACAACTTAGAACAAATGCGTGCAATTATGCTTGCAGCAGATGCAACAAATTCACCTGTAATTGTACAAGCATCTGCGGGTGCGCGTAAGTATGCAGGCGCTCCGTTCTTGCGTCATTTGATTTTGGCAGCAATCGAAGAATGGCCACATATTCCTGTGGTTATGCACCAAGACCATGGTACTAGCCCTGACGTATGTCAACGTTCTATTCAACTTGGTTTCTCATCAGTGATGATGGACGGTTCATTAGGTGAAGACGGTAAAACACCAACTTCATACGAATACAACGTAGATGTGACTCGTCGTACTGTTCAAATGGCACATGCGTGTGGCGTTTCAGTAGAAGGCGAAATCGGTTGTTTAGGTAGCCTTGAAACTGGTATGGCTGGTGAAGAAGATGGTGTAGGCGCTGAAGGCGTACTTGACCATTCTCAACTTTTAACTTCAGTTGAAGAAGCGCGTTCATTTGTATCAGATACAAATGTTGACGCACTTGCAATTGCGGTGGGTACTTCACACGGTGCGTACAAATTTACTCGTCCACCTACAGGTGACATCTTAGCGATTGACCGTATTAAAGAAATTCACGCTGCGTTACCAAATACGCATCTTGTAATGCACGGTTCAAGCTCTGTGCCACAAGAATGGTTGGCTGTAATTAATGAATTCGGTGGTAACATCGGCGAAACTTACGGTGTTCCAGTAGACCAACTTGTAGACGCAATCAAACACGGTGTTCGTAAAATTAACATCGATACTGACTTACGTCTTGCTTCTACAGGTGCTATGCGCCGTATGATGGCTGAAAAACCAGCTGAATTTGACCCACGTAAATTCTTCTCTGCAACTGTTGATGCAATGAAACAAATTTGTATCGATCGTTATGAAGCATTTGGTACAGCGGGTAATGCTGACAAGATTCGTCCAATTTCTTTAGAGAAAATGGTGAGTCACTATAAATAATTTGTCTTGAGATAGATTATTTTTGAAGAAAAGCCCACAATTAAGTGGGCTTTTCTTTGATTTGAACTTAGAAAAATTGCTTTAAATACAACTCAAGAATAAGAGCGTGTCATGGAATTGATCTTTGCTGCCGCGATTTGCAGTGTTCTCGTTTCAGTAATTCTAAAACTCTGTCGTGATCGGGGTTTTAACCCTGCACAAATGATCACATGGAATTATGCATCTGCGAGTATTTTATGTTTTCTATGGTTTAAGCCGGATCTAGCCCATATTTCGATTAATAAAACGCCGTGGGTTTTAATTGCGGCTTTGGGTGTATTACTGCCGACGATTTTTTATTGCTTAGCACGCTCACTGCAAACAGCAGGTATTTTAAAAACCGAATTGGCTCAGCGCTTATCTGTTGTGCTTTCTCTTAGCGCAGCCTATTTTATTTTCAGTGAATATTTTAATGCCATTAAGCTCATTGGTATTGCACTTGGTGTACTTGCGGTATTGCTGATTTTATTTTCACAGCGTAAGGGAAGCATTGATGGAAAGCAGGGGATTTTATTTTTATTAAGCGTTTGGGCAGGCTATGCACTGATTGATGTGCTATTAAAATTTGCTTCAGGTTTAGGCATGCAGTTTGCGGTGACTTTAAATCTGGTGTTTATTTGTGCATTTTTACTTTCGAGTATTTATAACATCGTACAGCACGGCAGTTTGGGGCAGACCAAAAATATCCTCGCTGGATTGGGCTTAGGTCTCTTAAACTTTGCCAATATTGCACTGTATGTGAAAGCCCACATGTTGCTTAAAGACACACCTGCAATCGTATTTGCTGGCATGAATATTTTGGTCGTGGTTTTAGGTGTGGTTGCGGGCCTCATCATCTTTAAAGAAAAATTGAGAGTCGCAACCGTATTTGGTTTGATTGCAGGGATCATGAGTGTGGTTTGCTTAGCATATGCCATGTCTGTCTAAGATAATTTTTAGCAAAAACGATCGGGTGTTGTAGCAAATCATCCCACTCAGCCACGCCCATGAGCAGTCCTTGATCTCGACAGGTTGGACACTCAGGGCAGTGATGATCAGTATATTGATAAGTATGCAGATACATTTGATGGCAATGACCGCATTCAAACTTCATCGGCATTTGTAGTAAATATGACATGTCCCACCTCTGCTTGAATTGTTGTTTTGATTCAAATTATTCAGCAAAGTTCAGACCAATTTATAAAATTTCTATTTTCTCACATTGTTACTAAATATGTCGTTATTAAAAAAGCCCTCGTATTGAGGGCTTTTAGTTTTAGATGTTTACTTAACGTGTGAGTTGTTGAAAACGTTGTAAGGTATTTTCAAAATAACATTTACCCACAGCAACAGGGTGCTTCAGAAAATCTTGAGTTTCAATGGTGCCTTGTAACTGACCCGGTTGTTTACAGTTTGGGCAGTTTGGATAGCTATGGAGCATATCGCCCGCATATTTTTGTAAATAAACCGTATTGCACGCTTCGCAATGAAATTTCATAGGTAATTTTATAGCTGTAGGCATAGGGAGAAACCTGAGTATATTTTGAGCAGAATATACTCGATAATTGTTTAAATAATAAGTCCCGAAATGACAAAAAAGAGGCAAAATTGCCCCTTTCGTCGGTTTTATGGAAAGCTTAGAGGTGTGTAAAAATTTCTTCAGCATTCAGACGTGATTTAGGTAATTTCGCATTGAAATCATTTTCGCTACGATAGCCTAAAGTCATCAGTACAGAAGGAATCAAGTTTTGTTCAACTAAGCCCAATTCTTCAGTGATGATCGCTTCGTCAAATCCACCAATCGGTGTTGCATCCACACCTTCAATGCCTGCTGCCAAAAGCATTTGACCTAAAGCAATAAATGTTTGGTTTTCAGCCCAACGTTGAATATTACCTTTTTCATTACGATAATAATCGACATAACCTGTACGGCTGTCTTTTTGACCTTGTTTGGCTTTGTCATCTTTAAAGCGACCACTACGATCATCCTGATTTAAAAGATTATCTAAATGCTCTGCAGTGATGTCTGCTTTAGTACAGAATAAAATCGTATGTGATGAATCTAAAACTTTTGGGGCATTGTAGGCATATTTACCCACTAAGGCTTTAGCAATGCGTTGTTTGGCTGCATTATTATCTGCAATAAAAAAATGCCAAGGCTGAATATTAATAGAAGATGGTGCTAAACGGAGTATTTGTAATAAACGCTCAAATTGTTCCTGCGGAATTTTTTTAGCAGGATCATAAGCTTTCGTGGTATAGCGTTGTTTTGATACGTTTAACAGATCCATCGAATATCTCCAGATATAGTTTGCTGTAGTTTAGCGGATAAACGGCCGAATGGTCTAAGGAGAAAATTTTCCAAGGATAGATCTTAGTCGTATATGCTGTACTCAATGGCTAAAAATTAACAGATTTAAGCTGTATGAAGTGCGAATTAGAGTTATATAAAATCATAAGATAGATAAATGCTATTGGTAGTTTTTGCCAAAAGGCGTTTAATTAATTGTAGTTAATCATAGTTTAAGCATGAGACAGTAGCGATGGATTACACCAATCATTTCAAGAAAAAATTAAAAACCGAACAGCAGATTGGTTTATGGGTCGGATTAGCCGATGCTTATGGGACTGAAATAGCTGCAAATGCAGGTTATGACTGGTTGCTAATTGATGGCGAGCATGCACCAAGTGACTTGCGGACGACATTGTCGCAATTGCAAAGTATTGCAGCATATCCTTCGCAAGCCGTAGTTCGACCTCCAATTGGGAGTGTGCAACTGATTAAACAACTCTTGGATATCGGTGCGCAAACCTTGCTCATCCCTATGGTCGAAACTGTTGAACAAGCTCAACTTATGGTTAAGGCAGTACGTTATCCACCTGAAGGTATTCGAGGTGTTGGTGCAGCTTTAGCTCGTGCAACACGTTGGAACAGTATTCCTGACTATTATGAAAATGCACATGAAAATATCTGTTTACTGATTCAGATTGAGTCGGTTGAAGGGATTAAAAACTTAGATGAAATACTGAAAATTGATGGCATCGATGGGGTGTTTATTGGTGCAGTGGATTTGTCGGCGACCATGGGTTATCAAGGGAATCCGAACCATCCTGAAGTACAAAAAACCGTGATTGATGCGATTCAGCGCATACGTAAGGCGGGTAAAGCCGCAGGTATTTTGTCGACACAACATGATGTGACTCAGAAATATATCGAGTTAGGCACAGAATTTGTTGCCGTGGGTGTCGATACCAGTGTGCTCATGAATTCGTTACGAGAGCTTTTATCGAAGTATAAAACCGATACCCAAGTAATGAAAACAGAAGGTGGTTACTAAGTGGTACAGCCTTGGTTATATTATTTACTGTGTGGGTAATTAATTTACTCGTTGGTTAAAAAAATTAATTCAATAATTTTAGCAAAAGTAGTGGCTTAGAGTATATATAAGCCCTACTTTTGCTAATCAAAGCGCAATATTGTATACTTCTGCTTAACTCGAAGCGGGTAATGTTTCTGCTTATCTTTTTTTATTTAGCTGATTGTGATTTATCTGTATTCAAGCTTCTGACTTGAATCATATCTTTGTAACTACAGAATTATTATTCCAAACCCGATTGATTAATCTCTTTGTTCTGTCACAAAAAGCTCACATGTTGAGTAAATCTTTTGAATATTTTAAATACTTGGCAAACTGCCAAAGCCGTAAATGGCGACGAAATTAATGTAAAAATGGTGCCTTTAAAACGTCAACAAAATACCAATGCTGGTTTAATTTGGGTTGATGTTGGGCAAATGGTTGAATTAGAAACAGGCGAGACATTTAACCTGAATCTAGATGGCAAAAGCTTCTATACTGGCCCAAACCAGCTATATCGCTTAGCCTAAAAGCAAAAAACAGCAGATGATCTGCTGTTTTTTTTTGCTTAATTTAAAGTCTACGTTTGCATGGTCTGGATGCGTATATTAATCAAATATGATGGTAAGTTTTTCTAAAGGCTAACGATTAGAAAGCTATGGACTAGTAAGACCAAATTTTTAATTTTAAATCACTCACAGATGGGTTTTCACCAATCTCTAATATTTGAGCTTGTTCTGTACGCCAGTCCCCTAAAACGATACGAGGTTTGCCATGCACATCGTGTATTTGGGGGCGGTGGGTATGTCCATGAATCAGTAGATCGGCATGCTCTAAAGCTTTTTCTACAGCTTCGGCATTTACATCCATGATTTCATAAGATTTAACTTGCTTGGTTTCTGTACTTTTTTTGCGGAAGCCATTGGCGATTTTTTGTCGAATGCTAAGCGGTAAGCTCTTTAAGAAACCTAAAAGCAAAGGATTACGAATCACTTTACGAAACTTTTGGTAAGACACATCATCGGTGCAAAGTAAATCGCCATGTTCGAGGCGAATTTTATAGTTGCCAATGTGGAGATAATCAACGTCTTGTAATAATTGACCGTGAAATTTATTTAAAAACTTTTGACCCAATGCAAAGTCACGATTACCCACTTGGAAATAAATTTGATTTCCCAAAGCAGTAAAATCTTTTAGCACTGCAATGATTTCATCTAACCAAGGGGCAGTGAAGTCATCACCAATCCAAGCATTAAACCAATCACCTAAAATATACAGCTGGGTATTTTGAGTTTTGTATTGTTCTAACAAAGCTAAAAACCCCCGAACGAGTCGAGGGTGTTCAGGTGACAAATGTAAATCAGCGATAAACAGATAGGTCACGAATCTTTTCCTTTGAATCTCCCTAAATCCCTCTTTAAAAAAGAGGGACTTTTCCTCCCTTTTATAAAGGGAGGTTAGGAGGGATTCTTATTCAGAAATGATTTTAGCTGATTCGATTACAACGTTCTCTAGAGGAACGTCAGCGTGGTAACCACGGTTACCAGTGCGAACGCTTTTGATTGCGTCAACAACGTCAAGACCTTCAGTTACTTTACCGAATACTGCATAGCCCCAACCTTGCGCTGTTTTACCAGTGTGGTTAAGGAAAGAGTTGTTTTTCACGTTAATGAAGAATTGAGCTGAAGCAGAGTGAGGTGCTTGAGTACGTGCCATAGCGATCGTACCAACATCATTGCTTAAACCGTTGTCAGCTTCGTTTTCAATAGAATCACGAGTTGTTTTTTCTTTGAAGTTTTCATCCATGCCGCCGCCTTGGATCATGAAACCATCAATAACACGGTGGAAAATCACGCCGTCATAGAAACCATCGCGAACATACTGTAAGAAGTTTTCAGCAGTTTTAGGTGCTTTTTCAGTGTTAAGCTCAAGAACAATACGACCTTTATTGGTGTTTAATTCGACTTGAGGAAAACTCATTGTGTAATCTCCTGTACATGGACATGAAAGCCATGGGTTTTTTGGTTGTGAGAAGCATAAGCAAACTGTAAACTACAAGGCAAGTAAAAACGTTACTTTCTTTGTTAAAAATGAAGAAAAGCGTTTTAATTATCCTAATTTTATCTTTATAGAAGTGATTTTATTACCATGAAGCCAAACGATGTTGTTTCATCCCTGCCTAACAATCCGACAACCAAGAACAATGCCCCTGTCGAAGCTGCGCAGCAGGAACAACAGCCAGGCTTAGATTTTGTACGTCAGGTCATTACCGATGATTTATCAGCAGGTCGTACAGAACAAGTTGTAACACGTTTTCCACCTGAGCCAAATGGCTACCTACATATTGGTCATGTAAAAGCTATTTGTCTGAACTTTGGTATTGCTCAAGAATTCGCGGGTCTATGTAACCTCCGTTTTGACGATACAAACCCAGATGCCGAAGAACAAGAGTATGTAGACGGTATTGCCAATGACGTGAAATGGCTAGGTTTTGAGTGGAACGGCGAGCCACGTTATGCATCGAGCTATTTTGATCAGCTTTACACTTGGGCAGTTCAATTGATTGAACAAGGTGATGCCTATGTGGATTTGCAAAGCCCTGAAGAAATCAAACTAAACCGCGGTAATTTTGTTGAGCCGGGTAAAAACTCGCCGCAACGTGATGCTAGCGTAGAAGAAAACTTAGCGCGTTTTGAACAAATGCGTAATGGTGAGTTAGGAGAAGGTCAGGCAGTACTACGTGCCAAAATTGACATGACTTCACCTAACATCCATATGCGTGATCCTATTTTGTATCGTATTTTGCATTCAGAACATCACCAAACTGGTGATAAATGGAAAATGTACCCAATGTACGATTATGCGCATCCATTATCAGATGCCATTGAAGGAGTTACGCATTCACTGTGTACACTAGAGTTTGTTGATCATCGTCCGTTCTATGACTGGGTTGTAGAGAAAGTTAAATCCCCATCTGTACCACGTCAGTACGAATCAAGCCGTCTAAATGTGGATTACACCATTACCTCTAAACGTAAATTACGTAAATTGGTTGAAGGTGGATTTGTGAATGGTTGGGATGACCCACGTATGCCGACCGTTGTGGGTATGCGCCGTCGTGGCTTTACTCCAGAAGGTCTACGTGACTTCTGCAAACGTGTAGGTGTAACGAAAGTTGATGGCAGTATCGTAGATGTTGCAATGCTTGAATACTGCATCCGTCAGTCTTTAGAAAATACTGCTTCGCGTGGCATGGCTGTGTTGAATCCACTCAAAGTGACTTTAACTAACTTGCCTGAAGCGATGGATTTGGTGCATGCACGTCATCCAAACGTAGACATGGGTGACCGTATCATTCCGTTGACTCAAGACATTTACATTGATCGTAAAGACTTTGAAGAAGTTGCACCTAAAGGCTTTAAACGTCTGATTCCGGGCGGTGAAGTGCGTTTACGTCATGCGTATGTGATTAAGTGCGATGAAGTGATTAAAGACGAGAACGGTGAAGTGGTTGAATTGAAATGTTCAATTGACCCTGAAACTTTAGGTAAAAACCCCGAAGGCCGTAAGGTGAAGGGCGTTGTACATTGGGTTTCTGCAAGCAAAGGTATTGCTGCGGAAGTTCGTATCTACGACCGTTTATTTACTGAGTCAGACCCTGAAGTGGGTGATGACTTCCTTGCTAACTTAAACCCTGAATCGCTGAAAGTGGTTCAAGCGGTGATTGAGCCTGCATTGGCAGAAGTAAAACCTGAAGACCGTTTCCAATTTGAACGTGAGGGTTACTTTGTTGCAGATCAGTTTGATCATACAGCAGAAAAACCGGTGTTTAACCGCATCTTAGATTTGAAAGACAGTTTCAAACCGGGTAAATAAAATCTTAGATTTTTAAAGGGATTCATCTTTGAATCCTATATAGATTAAGATCAAGTAGGTTAAAATTAAGCTCAACTTCGGTTGGGCTTTTTTTATGGTTGAGATGGTTCATTAAGGCAGTACAGAGGGAAAATAAGTGATCATTCGAAATAAAAATAATAGCTTTAAACTTTTATTTGCATGGCATGGCACGATACTCCCAAAAGTTATGCCTGCTTTAGCCGTCGTGGTGAGTTTGTCTGCGATTTTGGTGTATCTAAGCGCTGCACACTACCTGAATACGCCTGAAGTTCCAGCCATCGGATTTACCATCTTTGGGGTAATTCTATCGATCTTTTTGAGTTTTCGAAATACTGCCTGTTATGACCGTTGGTGGGAAGGGCGCAAGCTTTGGGGTTCATTGATTGCCAATACTCGTCACATGATTCGGGATAGTCATGTACTTGAAGATGAGCAGAGAACCGTGTTGATGTACCGCATCATGCTGTTTTGCAACTTATTACGTGATCGTTTACGCCATGAATCACAAGATATTGTACATTTTAAAGATGGTGTAGATTTGACAGATCAGCAATGGCAGCAATGCCGAGACAATATCAACGCACCACAGTATTTACTTGAAATTATTCAAAAAGATTTAGTCAAAACCTATAAACAAGGTCAGATTACAGATATTATTTACAGCACGCTTACACGTCATACTGTAGCAATGGGTGATATCCATGCAGGCTGTGACCGTATTATGACCACGCCACTACCATTTTCCTATTCGGTGCTTTTACATCGCGCGGTGTATTCATTTTGTCTGATTTTGCCGTTTAGCCTAGAGGCCAGTTTAGGGATTTGGACACCTGTTATTGTGGCTTTGATTGCATATTTATTTTTAGGTTTGGATGCGTTAAGTGCAGAGCTAGAAGAGCCTTTTGGCTTGCAGGAAAATGATTTACCGCTGGACTCGATTGTACGAAACATTGAGCGTGAAATGTATAGCAGCTTAGAAGTTGAACTTCCGCCGCTGATTAAGACTTTTAACAGTAATTTAAGATAAATTCTTGGCCTAATTTTCAGATAAATTCGGCGATACGTACCAAGCATATTGATGCTGAAAATAATCGTCCAAGTGCTGCATAAAGGCCTGTACTTTAGGCGGGACAAAATGTCGATGCGGAATTACCACATAGATTGCTGTGCTTTGAACAGGGATTGCTGGTAGAACTTGGACAAGTCGGCCAGAGAGTAGATCGTCCTCCACATGCCAAATAGAGTGGTTTGAGATGCCTAAACCTGCAAGTGCTGCTTGGCGTACGCCTTCACCTGAGTTGATATGAAATTGCCCTGAAACAGGTATTTTTATGCTGTGTTGATCTTGGAAAAATGTCCAATGCTGCGAAACGCCCTTTGGGTATTTCTGCAAAATGCATTGGAGCATAGAGAGCTCTTCTAGAGAGCGAGGTTCGCCATGTTGTTTGATATAGCTAGGCGAGGCACACAAAATACGACGGTTTAAGCTGAGTGGTTTAGCAATCAGCGATGAGTCTTCTAGCTGTCCAATACGTATCGCAACGTCGATACCTGCGGAGACCAAATCTAAATTTTGATCGGTCTGTTCAATATCTAAAGTCAATGTTGGGTGTAGATTGGCAAAGGCTGCAAATACTGGCCCTAAAATACGATTTCCAAAAACTTCTGAACAGGTGATTTTTAATACCCCACTAAGTTGTTGTGGTTCAGGCTGAAATTGGCCTAGCAGAGAATTAAATTGTTCGAGTAAGGGAAAACCTTGCTGCAATAAAACAGCACCCTCCTGTGTTAAATGTAGTTGCCGTGTAGTGCGATGAAATAAGCGCAGCCCTAAACTTTGTTCAAGTCTGTGTAGACGGCTACTAGCGACAGAAACAGAGAGATTGGCTTCTTTGGCAGCTTGACTGATTGAACCCAGTGCCGCCATTCGTGTGAATAAGTCGAAATCTTCAGTTAGCATTATCAATATAATCAAGAAAGTCTTTCTCGATATTCAGGGTTTTTCTGATAAATATCTGTGCCTATTCTGTGTATAAATTAAACACAGGAAATCACCATGAACTATCACAATCTAGGGCAATCTGGCTTACAAGTTTCAGAGTTCGGCTTTGGTGCAGGTACATTTGGCGGGCAAGGCCCTATTTTCTCTGCATGGGGGCAATCGAGTTTAAATGATGCCCAACGTATGATTGATCTGTGTATTGATCAAGGCGTGAATTATTTCGATACCGCAGATGCTTACTCAAATGGTGCCTCTGAGCAGATGCTCGGTGCATTACTTCAATCAAAACGCCAAGAGGTGATTATTTCCAGCAAAGTGGGTATTCTAGAAGCTATATAATTCAAGCCGTGGAGGCGAGTTTAAATCGTTTAGGCACAGATTATATTGATGTGCTGCAACTACATCAGTTTGATAGCACGACGCCACTTGAGCAGCTGATGCGCAGTTTGGATGACTTGGTACGTAGTGGAAAAGTTCGCTATATCGGTGCGTCGAATTTTTCAGGCTGGCAGCTCATGAAAGCTCAGTCGATTGCCCAACAGCAGGGCTATGAAAAGCTAAGTGTGCATCAAGTCTATTATTCTTTGATTGGACGTGACTATGAATGGGAGTTGATGCCTGCGCAGCATGATCAACAGATTGGTGCAGTGGTATGGAGTCCGCTAGGCTGGGGGAGATTAACAGGAAAATTTGATCGTGAGCATGCGATTCCAAAGCAAAGTCGACTACATGAGACAGCACAATTCGCACCACCAGTTCAACACGAAAAGTTATTTGCAGTGTTAGATGTAATGCAAGAAATCGCCATGGAAACAGGGCACTCTATTCCACAGATTGCATTGAATTGGCTGAAAACCAGACCGACAGTGTCTAGCATTTTGATAGGCGCACGTAATGAACAGCAACTGTTGGATAACCTTGCGGCGAAGGAATGGTCATTAAGCTTAGAGCAGTTAGCCCGATTAGACGCAGTCAGTGCAGTGTATCCACCTTATCCATACTATCCCTATTGGAATGGGCAATTTACAGAGAAGAATCCCACGCTAGTGACATCAGCCTCTATTTCAGAACATACAGCAGAATAGGGCAATAACAATTCAGTGGTAGGCAATGATCAGTTCTCTGTGCTATCACTGAATAAAATTATAATATGAAGGAATGCTGATGAGTGTCGTGATTGAAACCCAGATGTTAATTCGTAAGTCCATCAATATCGTATTTAATGCTTTTGTTGATCCATTAATTACACAGCATTTTTGGTTTAGTGCATCGAGTGGATATCTAGAAGAAGGTAAAACGGTGCAATGGACTTGGCAAAAATATAATGCAGTCGCCGATGTAGACGTGCTGAATATTAAGGAAAACAAATTAATTCAAATACAGTGGGGTGAACCAAAAACTCAGGTCGATTTTATTTTTGAGCAAATTAGCCCGATGGAAACCTATGTTCGCATCAAAAATTCAAAGATTCCTCTGCAAGGTCAGGCATTGATTGATTTTATTATTGATAGTACAGGTGGTTTTACAACGGTTTTGGATGCAGCCAAAATTTATTTAGAACATGGCCTGCAAAGCAATTTGGTTGAAGATAAATTTCCACCTTTTAGCAATGCGAACTTTTAGCAATGTGAAGAGTGACCAAGATTAAGCATTACATCTGATACGCTAAAATAAAAAGCTTGTGTATTGGCACAGGATCTCTAAGCAATGTGCTGATCTACTGAAATTTGATAAAGCCACAGTTCAACGATGCTGTAGTGGATTAACGATTTTTATGTTCTTCACGCTTTAAATAGGTATAAACCGGCATCTGCATTTTGGCTTTTTCGCGCAGTTTCTTTTTGATATAGAACACCAGTGCAAAGCAAGTAGTGGTCACGGTCAGCATCATGCTACTCATAAAACTCATCAGAGAACTGACATAACCAATCGTGGTGAGTCGGTTCATCATACGAAACACCTGAGGACTACTTTCAACACCGGTAATGGCCCATGTGCATAAGTGTTCGCAGTTATTAATAATCAGATGATAGTTGTTTTCATGCATACGTGAGCGCATGCGACGCACCACTTTACGCCCTTTAAATTTTGGATTGCTGTACGACTGAACGATGATTTTTTTGCCGTGACTGAAATTTTCGATAGAAGTCATTTCAATCGGATGTTTTTTGAAAAGGTGTGCAAAACCTGAGTAGTGAATGACTCTACCGCGGCCGGCATATATGCCATGATGGCTATAACCGAAGTGTTTAACAATCAGATGTGTTCCAAGAGGAAAACCATCTTTCTGCACATGCATGTATTTACCAGTCCTACTTTAAATCCGAATTATTTTTAAAGATTAGTCTACTTTTAATCTGTGAATTAATCGACTATTTTAGCGATGATTTAGCTAAAATTTGTTCGATTTTTAACGTGCGCTATGGATAGGGTCATGCTTGGTCTTCAATTAACCTCAATGTTTAAAAAAATGCGCTTTATGATGCTGCTCGGTCTGATTTTCTCACCGAGTATTTCCTATGCCAATATTCAAGCGAAACGTGTCAGTCAGCCTATTGCCGTGGATGTGGTTGAAATTTTCGATCTGAGTCAACTGAAGCTCTATTTATATGATACACAGCAGCAGCCATATCAAGACCTACAGCGACTAAAGCAGGTATTAGCGCGTAAGTGTAATACGATGAACTTCGCAATGAATGCCGGGATGTATCATGCAGACTTAGCACCTGTTGGTCTATACGTTGAAAATGGAGTGCAGAAAAAAGCCTTGAATCGTGCAACACGAGGCTTTGGTAATTTTTTAATTCAGCCGAATGGTGTTCTAGCATGGAATGGCAAGCAAGCGGTGATATCAACCACACAAAAATATGCTTCCACAGATTTTAAGGCACGTTATGCAACGCAGTCAGGTCCAATGCTGGTGGTAGATGGAAAAATCAATCCAAACTTTATCCCACAGTCAGATTCATTGAAAATCCGCAATGGTGTGGGGATCAAAAACGGCAAGTTGTATTTTGTGATCAGTCGTGAAGGCGTGTCGTTTTATGCATTTGCACAATATTTTAAGCAGCAATTATCGATTAACAATGCCTTGTATTTAGATGGATCTGTGTCTAGTGCAGATATCCAAGCGTTGAATAGACATGATTCGAGTTTAAAACCTTTAGGGCCAATTGTAGCGTATACAACAGGATCTCAATGCAAACAATAAAAGCCCGAATAATCGGGCTTCATCTGTACAGTGTTTAGATTGATAGCAACTACTGTTTATTTGCCGACTAAACCTAAAAAGGTACTTTGGGTTTGGCACATTTGAATGGCTTGTTCTTTAGATTGTTTTTTAATACTTTCTTCAAACTGTTTTTTCTGTTCTTTGATTTGTTCTTCGTTTAAGCCCATTTGTTTCGACAAGGCTTCGAGTTTGTCCCAAGATTCTTCGCATTCTTTGGGAATTTGGCTACAAGCACTTAGACTAAGTATGCAGCAGGCGATTAGGCAATTTGTTAATTTATTCATGTGCATTCCTTTAGTTTTTATATCAATGCTGTTTAGAGGTCATCTGCCTCTAATTTAGTGCAATATTAGGTTTTATTGTCGTGTGTTTAAAAAATAGACATCACTGAGTTGCCTTGGAGCATAGCATAAAAGCTGTAAATAGCGATGTGGCCAATCCACAAAACCTGATCTGTAAATAAGCGGCATACTTTTGATTAGACTAAAAATGAAAAAGGCACTCTGTAAAACAGAATGCCTTGTTTGAACATTGAATGTTCAGACTCTACTGTAGAGGTAGATGCTGGATTTCATTTAATTCCTTACGGCTATAACCGCGCGAAGCGAGTACTTTTTTGATACCGAGGATAACATCTTCATCCGTTGCCTTTGTAAGAGCAGCAATAAGCTGTTCATTGGTTTTACAAGAGCAATCATTTTCAACACAGGCAATTTGATTCTTATGCCCGTTTTGCTGTTCTGTAGCGAACAACTTATGCCAAAAACTCATAGAGCCTTCATTTGCGACCTAACATAGGACGAAATATAACCAATCCAATAAATAAAGCAAGACTACTAAAGTGAAATTTTAGCCACTTGAATCATCATTTTTTCGATTGGACTTTTAAAATCTTTAACTTATTTGTTCTTAAAGCTGTTCATAAATATGCATGTGACGAGAAAATAAAGCTTTTTTAGCATATAAAAAAGGAGCTTTTAGAAAGCTCCTTTTATGACAGCAACATGACTTGAAATAATTTGTTTAAATCTTCTCAAGAAACACACCAGACTCTACATGGTGTGTATAAGGGAACTGATCAAATAAGGCAAATTTGCTGATTTTATGCGTTTGTGAAAGCAGTTTGAGATTGTCATGCAAAGTATCTGGATTGCATGAAATATAGATAATGCGTTCAAAACGTTGCAACAGTTTTAGTGTTTCATCATCGATACCTGCACGCGGTGGATCGACAAATACCGTATCGAAGTTATAGCTTGAAATTTCAATCTCAGCTTCTTCAAGGCGGCGGAATGTACGTTCAGCATTGTAGGCTTGGGTAAACTCTTCAGCTGAAAGACGAGCCACTTGGATATTATCAATACCATTTTGCTCAATATTCCACTGCGCGGCATAAACTGAAGACTTGGCTAATTCGGTTGCCAAAACGCGATTAAAGCGTGTTGAAAGAGGCAGCGTGAAATTACCATTACCACAGTAGAGCTCAAGTAAGTCTTTGTCTGAATGATCGGCAGCCTGACACGCCCATTCCAGCATTTTTTGACATACGCCGGCATTGGGCTGCGTGAAGCTACTTTCGATTTGTTTGTACTGATATTTACGGTCAAACACTTGGAGTTCTTCAATCACATAGTCATCAGTCAAAATCACGCGCTGACCACGACTACGACCATAAATCTTGATATTGAGCTTTGCAGACAGCGCTTTGGCAGCAACTTCCCATTCAGCATTTAGCGGGCAGCGGTAAACCAATGAAACCAGCATTTCACCTTTCAGCGTTGCTAAGAAATGAACTTCAAATAATCGGCTAGATAAGATCTCTTGTGCCTTGAGTTCATTTAATAATACGGGCATTAAATCATTAATGCTTTTATCTGCAATCGGGAAATCTTTAATTTCTACAACTTGTTTTTCATTGTCTGCATTGCGTTCAAACATTGCATAGAACATATCATTTTCAGTATGCCAAATTCGGAATTCCGCTCGCATACGAAAGTTTTGTTCAGCAGAAGGAAAAACTTCTAAAGAGGGAGGGTTGTATTCTGAAAATTGAGCCGTAATGCGGGCAACTTTGGCATCAAGTTGTTGCTGATAAGTTGAAGTCATATGCAGTAAAAAATCGCAAACATATTAAAAAAAGTCATGTTAGCAAAATTCACCTTATAAGACTAAATTAATTCCACTTTTGGCTGTATTTATCTGTAGAGAAGATGAGTCTGAATACGCTAAATAGAATATTTATCTAGGGGAAGTTAAAAAAACGCTCAATCTTTATGGAACATTCATAAAGATTGAGCTAAGTGAGGAACTGATTAGTTGGAGTTCAATTCAGTGTTTAATTCATTGTCATTAAGCTGGCATTACCACCAGCTGCCGCTGTATTGACACTGATTGCCCGCTCAATCACGAAACGTTCTACAGGGATGTCATATTGGCCTGAAGCCAAATGCGTAATGCCAATAATTGCACCTTCACGAGACGCGATGACTTGTTGAATTTTTAATAACTCAGCTTTTTCACCATGATGTAAAACCGCATCAAAATTGCCATGATAAATATCCGTGATCACTTTAAATTGGTCTACGAGGATTTTTGGCATGCTATTTAAGTGTTTCAACACAAAAGTATTGTCTGCAAGTACCACGGGCTGACTACCCACCGATAAAATCGCAGCAATTTGATTCAGTTGATCTGCATCATTATTAGCCAATGAAAGCACACCTTTACGTGCCAAAATGGCATATTGGTTGTTTTCACCAGTTGGACCTTGTAGCTCAAAACTTTGTCCAGCGGCTATGGCCTGCGGTGCTTGAATCGCAATGCCTGAAAAATGCTGCTTCGCCCAAGTGTTAAAAGCCTCATATGCAGGGAAGTGTGCAGCTTGCGTTTCTGCCTGAGCCGCATAAGGTGTAGCCAGTTTTTTCTCAGAAACTTGATGCATTAAACGGTAAAGATATAAAGGACCGCCCGCTTTTGGACCAGTACCTGATAAGCCCTCGCCGCCAAAAGGTTGTACACCAACCACAGCGCCTACAATATTACGGTTAATGTATAGGTTGCCAACTTCTGCATGACCGATAACTTTTTGAATCGTGTCATCAATACGTGTATGCAAGCCCATGGTTAAACCATAACCTTTGGCATTGATTTGCGTTAATAGGTTTTCAATCTCACCATATTTGTAGGTGATTAAATGCAATACTGGCCCAAAAACTTCGCGTTCTAAATCATTTAAATTTGGCAGTTCAATCAAAGTTGGTGCAACGAAAGTACCCGTACTTAAGGCATTGCTATCAGCATTAAACATGATTTGATGTACTGGATAGCCTTTGCTACGCATCTTCTCAATATGTTTTTCAATATTTTGCTGTGCTTCAAGGTCGATCACTGGGCCAATGTCAGTTGCTAAAAGTGCAGGATTTCCGACACGAAGTTGCTTCATCGCACCTTGCAACATGGTACGGACAACGTCCACATTATCTTCTTGCACACAGAGAATACGCAGGGCAGAACAGCGTTGACCAGCACTGTCATAAGCAGAGTTAACGACATCCAATACCACTTGTTCTGTCAATGCTGATGAGTCAACAATCATGGCATTTTGACCACCAGTTTCAGCAATCAAAACCACACTTTCGCCAAATTGGTTTAAGCGCTGTGCCACGGTTTTTTGCAAGATACGTGCGACTTCCGTTGAGCCAGTAAACATGATGCCTTGGACACGTGAGTCCGCGCTGAGTTTGGCACCAATGGTTTTGCCACGACCAGGAAGGAGTTGCAATACATCGAAGGGAACACCTGCTTCCCATAAAATACGTACAGCTTGAGCAGCAATCAGAGGCGTTTGTTCAGCAGGCTTGGCAATCACGGTATTACCTGCAACCAAGGCTGCAGCAATTTGACCTGTGAAAATAGCAAGCGGGAAGTTCCATGGGCTAATGCACAGCACAGTGCCAAGAGGTTCAATTTGCGTATTTTCTGCTAGATCAATCATTTGAGCTGCATAATAACGTAGGAAATCTACAGCTTCACGGACTTCAGCAATAGCATTGGCATAAGTTTTACCACTTTCACGTGACAACAACACCAAGAGAGATTGCAATTGTGCTTCCATCAAATCTGCCGCACGGTTTAAGCATGCTGCACGCTGATCTTTGTCTAAAGTTTTCCATGAAGCTTGGGCATTTACAGCATTATTGAGAGCGATTTCCGCTTGCTCTAGACTAGCTTCACTGACACTGCCGACCACGTCACTACGGTTTGCAGGGTTTGTAATGTTGATACTTGCAGTATGAATTTCTTCTAAATTAGCGCCCATTGCACTAGCATGCCACTGGGTATGTGCATGCTGTACTGCCGTGGTATTGAGCTGAGATAAGTCGCGATCATTGGCTAAATCGAGTCCTTTTGAGTTGCGACGTTCAGTGCCATACAAATCTTGCGGAAATGGGATAGAAGGATGCTTCGCTCCAGTGATACCTTCTTTTTCAGCCGTCGCTAATATCGTCTGTCTTGGATTTTCAATTAAATCTTCAATTTTTAAATTTT
This sequence comes from Acinetobacter sp. YH12129, assembly GCF_013418685.1. Taxonomy (NCBI): domain Bacteria; kingdom Pseudomonadati; phylum Pseudomonadota; class Gammaproteobacteria; order Moraxellales; family Moraxellaceae; genus Acinetobacter; species Acinetobacter sp. YH12129. The sequence goes on along the minus strand of NZ_VPBP01000012.1, from coordinate 53,429 downwards.
TATCTGCAATACGGTTGACGAAAGAGGTATTCGCACCATTTTCCAGTAAACGTCGTACCAAATAGGCCAATAAGGTTTCATGGTTACCCACTGGTGCATAAATACGACAAGGCACACCCAGTTTGTTGTCAGACTTCGAACCCACCACTTGTTCATAGAGGGGTTCACCCATGCCGTGAAGGCACTGAAATTCATACTGGCCTGGATAGTAAAGCTCTGGCTGTGCTAATTGGTAGATCGTAGCAACGGTTTGCGCATTGTGTGTTGCAAACTGAGGATAAATTTGCTCAGGTGCAGCCAAGAGTTTTTTAGCACATGCAATATAAGATAGGTCGGTATGAACTTTGCGCGTAAATACAGGATAGTCACTCATACCCTCAATTTGCGCTTTCTTAATTTCGCTGTCCCAGTATGCACCTTTCACCAAGCGAATCATTAAACGTTTTTGGCTACGCTTAGCGAGGTCAATAATATGGTCGACCACATAGAAACAGCGTTTTTGGTAGGCTTGAATCACAAATCCAATACCTTTCCAGTCCGCTAATTTAGGCTCAAAACACAGGCGCTCAAGTAGTTCCAAAGAAATTTCTAGGCGGTCAGTTTCTTCAGCATCAATGTTTAGACCAATATTGTAATGCTTGGCTAATACAGCAAGTTCTAGCACTTTGCCATAAAGCTCGTTATGCACACGGTCGATCTGTGAACGTTGATAGCGTGGGTGTAGGGCAGACAATTTGATCGAAATACCTGCGCCGTTATAAACATCCTTACCTTCTGAGGCTTGACCAATCGCGTGGATCGCATCGGTATAGTCTTGATAATAACGTTCTGCATCAGGTTCAGTTAATGCTGCTTCACCTAACATGTCATATGAATAGCGGAAGCCTTTGTCTTCTAATACTTCTGCATGTTTAAGCGCTTCATTGATGGTTTCACCTGTAACAAACTGTTCACCCATCATACGCATAGCCACATCGACAGCTTTACGGATAATGCCACGTCCACTGCGTGCTAAAATACCCGTCAATAGACTAGACAGACTTTTTTGTTGAGGGGTTTCCATCAGTTTGCCCGTTAGCATTAATCCCCAAGCAGCAGCATTAACGAACATGAGGCTACTTTGGCCAACATGATCTTTCCAGTTACCTTGGTTGATTTTATCTTTGATCAGTAAATCACGTGTTGCTTTGTCTGGAATACGGAGTAGCGCTTCAGCTAAACACATGAGCGCGATGCCTTCCTGAGAAGACAATGAAAACTCTTGTAGCAAGCCTTGTACAATGCCTGCTTTACCTGTACCGCTTTTACGTTCACGTAATGAATGGGCTAAGTCAAAAGCCAATTGTTGAATTTGATCGCTGATCGGGGAAGGGATTTCACTGTGTGCTAATAAGTTTTCAATGCACTCAGTTTCAGCACGACGCCATGCTGTATTAATCGATTGTTCAAAGCTATTCTTGTCTTTAAATTCAATGATGTAGTCATCGCTTCCCGTGACTTCAAATACTTTTCCATTCATGTTTCAATTTTCCGTGTCAAAGTTCTATGACGAGCAAATAAATCTTGAGCTTGATCCTTTATTTAATTTATCATCACAGAATATTTAGCGAATAACTCACTATAGTTTTAATAATATTTAGAGAAAAATTCAGATGACTAGCCCATATTTGAGCTTAGACCGTATAGATATTCGAATTTTAGAGCTGCTGCAAGACGACGGAAAATTGTCCAATATTAAGCTTGCAGAAATGGTGAATTTATCACCCACTGCGGCGTTGGCACGTGTGCAAAAATTATCGAAAGAGGGCTTTATTTTAGGCTATGAAGCACGTTTAAATCCGGTCTTACTCAACAATGGATTTGTGGTTTTTGTAGAGATTTTACTAGATAAAACCACGCCCAATGTATTGGAAGATTTTTCGGATGCAGTGCGTCAAATTCCAGAAATCGTAGAATGTCACATGATCAGCGGTGGTTTTGATTTTGTGGTGAAAATACGCTGCGCAAATATGGAAGAATTTAGAAAAATTTCAGGGCAGGTGCTTTGGCAATTACCTGGTATCAAGGAAACGCGTAGTTATCCTGTGATGGAAGTGATCAAAGAAAGTATGCAAATTAAGCTGAAACCTGCGGCTCGATCAATTAAGTAACTGCACTTACGAGTATAAATGTAATTGCGCATTTTAAAACGATTTTTAAGTCTATTCGACGGAGTCTTACATCTTGGGTTTGGATAAAGGGTTTAGCCTTCGGCTGGAGGCACTTTTACGAAACGTTGTTTCTCATTTGGCAAAATGAGAAGTGTGCTTCGCAAGGAAACCATCTTGCGGTGCAATGCACCTCACCAACAAAACTCGTTCACTACCGTCAAATTATTAAAAATGTCGCAAAAACATTTTTGATGAAAATTAGTCCTGTCTCAAACACTTGTGGATGACTTTATCGCGTATCGTTTTCTTATTTGAATCAAATTGCGCATCTGATGTTACTGCGTAACATAAATTATGTAATAGAAAATGTGAGTACTAAAAAGGGGCATTTAGCCCCTTTTTAGTGTCAAAAATTTTAGATTTCAGACATTTCTTTTTGATATTGCGCTTCGGCTTTTTCAAAGCGTTCAACAACTTCAGCCTCAGGTGCTTTGCCCAATAAGCTCACGACAACGATACTGATTGCAGAGAAAATAAAGCCTGGAATGATTTCGTATAAACCAAGGTGGCCTAAGTAGTTTTTCCACACGATTACAGTCACAGCACCCACGATCATGCCAATGATTGCTCCGTTAAGCGTCATACGTTTCCACAGCAATGAAAGAATAATCAGTGGGCCAAATGCAGCTCCGAAACCTGCCCATGCATAAGCTACTAAGCCTAAAACTTTACTTGCAGGGTTCATTGCAAAGGTGATTGCAAATACGGCAATTGCCAAGACCATCGCACGTCCAATCCAAACCAATTCTTTTTGCGATGCGTTTTTACGAATAAAACCTTTGTACAAATCTTCCGTCAAGGTGGTTGAACACACCAATAACTGACAGCTAAGTGTGCTCATCACCGCAGCTAAAATTGCGGCTAAAATAATCCCAGCAATCCACGGATTGAATAGAATTTTAGTCAACTCCATAAATACCGTTTCAGGGTTGGCATTAACGACACTTGCCAGTTCTGGGTGGACTTGGAAGTAAGCAATACCGATATAACCCACTGCTACAGCACCGCCTAGACACAGGATCATCCATGTCATACCAATGCGTCGTGCATTCGGAATGGATTTAACAGAATCGGCTGCCATAAAGCGAACCAAAATATGCGGCTGACCAAAATAGCCTAAGCCCCATGCCATGCTGGATAAAATCGCAACTGTACTTAAACCTTCAAATAAATTAGAAGCTTGTGGGCGAGCTGTTTCCAAAACAGCAGCAAGATTTTGACTGTTATCACCTAAAGCAAGGTAGGCGATGATCGGTGTGATCAGCAGTGCAAAGATCATCAGACCCGCTTGGAAAGTATCGGTCCAACTGATCGCTAAGAATCCACCAATACAGACATAGCTGATGGTTGCAATTGCACCAATCCACAGTGCTGTTGTGTAGTTCCAACCGAATAAACTTTCGAAAAGTCGTGCGCCAGCCACCATGCCAGAAGCACAGTAAATCGCAAAGAACACTAAAATCACTACAGCTGAAATGATACGTAAAATCTTTTTACGGTCTGCAAAACGGCTCGTGAAATAATCGGGCAGGGTCAGGGCATTATTTTGATATTCGGTATGAACACGCAAGCGACCAGCAACGATCAACCAGTTCAACCAAGCACCGATAATTAAGCCGATTGCAATCCAAGCTTCGGAAAGACCAGATAGATAAATTGCACCAGGGAGACCCATGAGTAGCCAACCACTCATGTCGGATGCACCTGCTGAAAGTGCAGTCACAACACTTCCTAAACTTCGTCCACCTAAAATGTATTCGTCAAAGTTATGCGTAGCTTTGTAGACATACAAACCAATGGCAAGCATTGCAAGAATATAAAAAATAAAGGTGACTAATGTCGGGTTTAAATGGCTCATAGGCAGTTCATCCTTAATGAAAGCAAATCATCTCTGTCCTAGATGAAAATTTGTACTTCTGTCGTAAGTCGCAGATTCAAGCACGATTTAAAAATTACACTCTGTAACCTTTAAGCATATTTTATGTATGTTTTGCGTAAATGATATTTTTTCTTATTACAAATCTAATTTTTTATTGTGCTGCTGAAATGTTGTACAGAAGGGAATTTAAATTTTGAAATGTAAATCTACTTAAGACTTTTCATCACAAAAAGAGAACTAATGAAATTAGGTAAAAATTACACAATGTTACATATTGAACAAGAAATGTGCATTTGAAATATTTGGTTGCAAATGTGCATCACATCATCTGTAGTGAGATGATTTGAACAGGTCGAATATGAGGTATGCACAGTCTTGGTGCGTAATTAGAGGGAATGCGCAGTGACAACGGTTCAAATGGAAAAAACGAGAATAGAGCATGATTTATTGGGGGATAAAGCAGTCCCGCAGTCATGTTATTACGGTATACATACATTGCGTGCCATCGAAAACTTTCAAATATCAAAGCAGCATGTCGGACAAAATTTAAACTTTGTACGCGCTATTGCTCAGGTAAAAAAAGCGTCAGCAGAAACCAATTATCAATTTAACTTAATACAAGATGATATTCGCCAAGCGATTCAGCAGGCGTGTGATGCATTGATTGATCATCCTGAACAATGGGCAGATTCATTTCCAATTGATATTTATCAAGGTGGAGCAGGCACTTCTATTAACATGAATGCCAATGAAGTCATTGCCAATATTGCCCTTGAATCACTTGGAGATGCAAAAGGTAGTTATCAACGAATTCATCCAAACGACCATGTCAATAAGTCACAATCGACCAATGATGTCTATCCAACAGCGCTGCGTCTAGCGACATATAGTGCTTTTGATGCTTTATTTGTAGTGCTAAATCAACTTATCGGAAGCTTACATGTTAAAGCTGATGAGTTTAAACATGTCATCAAAATGGGGCGTACACAGTTACAAGATGCTGTTCCGATGACTTTGGGGCAAGAGTTCCGAGCATTTGCAACATTATTAAAAGAAGATTTAAAGTTGATTGAGCAAAATCGACAGCTTTTATTGGAAATTAATTTAGGTGCGACGGCAATTGGTACTGGCGTGAATTCTCCTGCGGGTTATGCAGCGAAGGCCGTTGAAAATCTAGCTCATTTGACCGGTTTAAAATTGCAAGGTGCAGAAGACTATGTCGAAGCAACCAGCGATTGTGGCGTATTTATTTTATTATCGAGTTGCTTAAAACGTTTAGCTGTCAAACTTTCTAAAATTTGTAATGACTTACGTCTTTTAAGTTCGGGGCCACGAACAGGTTTAGCGGAAATTCGTTTACCTGAGTTACAAGCAGGTTCGTCCATTATGCCTGCAAAGGTCAATCCTGTGATCCCTGAAGTGGTCAACCAAATTGCATTTCGAGTGATGGGCAATGATTTAACCATAACTTTAGCCGCAGAAGCAGGGCAATTACAATTAAATGTCATGGAGCCGGTCATTGCATTGTCCATGAATGAATCGATTGAGCTTTTGGTGAATGCCGTAAAAACATTAGATAGCAAATGTATCCAAGGAATTCAGGCAAATGAGCAAGCATGTTTTGATGCTGTGATGCGTAGTGTAGGAATCGTGACCTTACTCGATCCATATTTAGGTCATGCAAAATGTGATGAAATCGGTAAGCAATGTATTGCCGAAAATAAAACCATTCGCCAAGTGGTTTTAGAGCAAGCGCTGTTAACTGTAAGTCAATTGGATGAAATTTTCTCGATTGAAAATCTAGTTTCTGAAGTGACACCATTTAGTATGCCACTCGCTCAAGTGAGTTAAATGCTTATTTAAGACTTTTAAATAGCCCCATGATGAGTAATAGCCCCATGATGAGTAAATGACGAAGGTTAATCCTTCGTTTTTTATTTGAAGAAATCAGTGGTAAATCTAGAAAACTAATCTGATGGCAGTGATGTTTTAGATTTCTAAAAGAAAGTATTGGGTTGAAAATAAAACGCTATATTTGCTTAAGATCGTAATTATAGTTCTATATATAGTCATGAAGGTTTGGATGAAAAATTTAGCGCATAGATAAAGTCAGAAATACTTTAACTTGCCCAAAAAAGGATGTAATCGAAGTACAATAGGTTTTTTATCATGTTGTAGATAGTCAGATGTTTAATAAGTTAGTCGATTTATTCAAAGGCGCTAAAGAGTCGCCTGAGCAACTTTACTTAGAACAACACCACATTCAATATGATGAAACACAGGGCTATATCATTGAAGGCGTAGTTTTAAATACATTGTCTGAACGTATGGAATATCTGTCGAATAGAAAAATGACAAATTTCGATGATTTAAAACAGCTCTATGCAACTGCAATGATTATCAATGAAAAAATAGACTTGGAAATTGCAAGTCAACGCTTTGTTGCACGATTAGGCAATACTGAAGAAAATCTGTTGCAGTTTAAACTCTATGTCAAACTATTGAATGATTATTATCGTCAATTCATCCGTGATCGTAAGTAAGTGAATGGACTGCAGTGTTTGAGTTTGATGGGTGCATTAATGGTACTCATCAATAGAAAATACAATCGCAAATCCATATTGGTTAAAACACTGTATATAGTTGCTTAAATCTCGGAATGTAAAAAGCATCGTGTTAATATGATCACCAAGTGATTAAAACATTAAAAGCTATTTACATCATGTTCCAGCAAGAAATTTCACAACTCAATCTTAAACAGCTCAAAGCTGGCGAAAAGCGGTGGGTCGGAAACTTACAAGGCTCATCTGCTGCATTATTATTTAAAGAAATTAGCAAACAATCGAAACAGTTGTTTGTGATTGTAGCACGTAATAATCAGCATCTCGGGCAGTTAGAAAGTGAGCTGGAATTTTACGGAATTAAGCCGACTATTTTCCCAGATTGGGAAATTTTACCTTATGACCGGCTGTCGCCACATCAAGACATCGTTTCTGAGCGCTTGGCGATTTTGTCCAATATGCCACAGCAAGGCGTGTTGTTGATTTCGGCAACAACCTTAGCGCAGCGAGTTGCACCGGCATCTTGGGTATTAGGTGAACACTTTGATATTAAAGTGGGTCAAAAATTTGATATAGAACAACAAAAATTAAGATTAGTACAAGCGGGTTATCACTTGGTGGATACTGTTTATGATCATGGTGAATTTGCAGTACGCGGTAGCATCATGGATATTTACGCTTTGGGACAAAGTTCACCGATTCGTATTGACTTATTTGATGATGAAATCGATACCCTCAAATTCTTTGATCCTGAAACTCAGCGAACCACCCAAAATTTAGATCATTTTACGGTTTTACCTGCAAAAGAATTTCCATTAAAAGAAGCGCGTTCACTGTTTCGTGATCGATATGCGGAAAATTTTCCGACAGCAAATCCAAAGAAAAATCCAATTTATCAAGATGTACAAGATGGCATAGCTTCACCGGGTATTGAGTTTTATTTTCCGTTGTTCTTCTCTGAACATGCCATGAGAGAGCAAAGTACCCTGTTTTCGTACTTACCAGAGAATGGCATTGTCATTACAGATAAAGCTATTGATGACACATTGATTCAGTTTTGGTCGGATATTGTGCGTCGTTATGAAGACCGCCGTCATAATGTCGACCAACCGATTTTGCCGCCAGAGCAGATTTTCCTACAACCAAATCAGGTTTTAGAACAATTAAATCTCTGCCGTCGTATTGTGGCTTCGCCTGAGGCTTTTGATGAACGCAATGGCGTGATCAATCTTGTAGCTGAGATTCCACCCCGTTTACCTGTCGATCCAAAACGTGAAAAGCCATTTTATGCTGTTAAGCAATATATCGATGCGGCAAATTATCCAGTGCTTTTGGTGGCTGAAAGCGCTGGTCGACGTGAAACTTTAAAAGATGCATTGCGTCCAAGTTTGGGTGATATCCCGACGGTCGAAAGTTTTAATGATTTTATGCATTCTATGCATGCGATTGCGATCACCAATGCGCCCTTAGATCGTGGTTTATTGTTAACTGACAAGCTCAGTGTAATTTCTGAAAATCAGCTTTATGAACACCGTGTGGTTCAACGTCGTCGTAAACGCCAACAGGAAGTATCAGAAGAGTTCCTAGTTCGTAGTTTAACCGAGCTAAGTATTGGCGCACCAGTGGTTCATATTGATTATGGTGTGGGGCGATATGCAGGTTTAATTACCTTGAGTATCGATGAGCAAGACCATGAATTTTTGCAGTTAGACTATGCCGATGCAGCCAAAGTGTATGTCCCTGTGACAAACCTGCATTTAATTAGCCGATATAGCGGTGGTGACCCAGATCTAGCACCATTACATAAATTGGGCACAGATGCATGGTCTAAAGCCAAACGCAAAGCTTTAGAGCAGATCCATGATGTGGCGGCAGAACTTTTACATATTCAAGCCCGTCGTCACTCGAAACCGGGTTATGGATTTGAACTGGATCAAAGTCTCTATATGCAGTTTGCCAGTGGCTTCGCCTATGAGGAAACCCTAGATCAAGCCAATGCTATTGAAGCGACACTCTATGACATGCAACAAGCGAAGCCGATGGATCGCTTGGTTTGTGGTGATGTCGGTTTTGGTAAAACAGAAGTAGCTATGCGTGCTGCATTTGTGGCAGTACAAAATAACAAACAAGTGGCTGTACTTGTTCCAACCACGTTGTTGGCGCAGCAGCACTACGAGTCTTTCAAAGATCGCTTCGCGGATTGGCCTGTACGTATTGAAGTCCTTTCACGCTTTGGTTCATCAAAATCACATACCAAAACCATTGAAGACCTCGCAGAAGGCAAAGTGGATATCGTGATTGGCACACATAAAATCTTGCAGGAAAGTGTGCAATTTAAAAATCTCGGCCTCATGATCGTGGATGAAGAGCATCGTTTTGGTGTACGTGATAAAGAGAGAATTAAAGCCTTACGTGCCGATGTAGATATGCTGACGCTAACTGCAACGCCTATCCCACGTACGCTGAATATGGCTTTTAGTGGTATGCGTGATCTATCTATTATTGCAACGCCGCCTGCACGTCGTCTTGCTGTGAAAACCTTTGTGCAAGAACATACTGGAGATTCGATCAAAGAAGCCATCTTGCGTGAACTGTTACGTGGTGGGCAAGTGTATTTCTTGCATAATGAAGTGGAGACCATTGAACGTACGGCAGAAACTCTACGTGAATTGGTTCCTGAAGCCCGAGTTGCGGTAGCACATGGTCAAATGCGTGAGCGTGAACTAGAGCAAATCATGCAACAGTTCTATCACAAAGAATATAACGTACTGGTGTGTTCAACCATTATTGAAACTGGGATTGACGTGCCAAACGCCAATACCATTTTGATTGAGCGTGCAGATAAACTGGGACTTGCGCAGTTGCACCAATTACGTGGTCGTGTCGGTCGATCGCACCATCAAGCATACGCCTATTTACTTGTACCTTCGCTCAAAGGCTTAAAGGGTGATGCTGAAAAACGCCTAGATGCCATTTCTCGTGCATCGACTTTGGGTGCGGGCTTCATGTTGGCTACAGAAGACTTAGAAATTCGTGGCGCAGGTGAGTTGCTGGGTGAACAGCAAAGTGGCTCAATGCAAACCATCGGTTATAGCCTGTATATGGAAATGCTTGAAAAAGCCACCAAAGCCATTCAAAAAGGTAAAACGCCTAACTTTGACTCTCCATTGTCATTAACGGCTGAAATTAGCATGCACATGCCAGCCTTAATTCCAGATGATTATTTAGGTGATGTACATCAACGGTTATTGTTCTATAAACGCATTAGTAATACGGATACTCAAGAGAAACTCGATAACATTCGTATGGAGTTGATCGATCGTTTTGGCTTGCCGCCGCAAGCAGTCAAGCAATTATTCTCTGTCCATCAGTTGCGTTTAAAAGCGGAACAATTGGGTATCACAAAAATTGATATCAGTTCACATGGCGGCAGTATTGAGTTCTCACCAGATACACCAGTTCAAGCCATATCGATCATTCAAATGATGCAAAAGCATCCGACTTTCTTCCGAATGGAAGGTGGACAGCGTCTAAAAGTGATGGTCATGCTCGAAGAATATGACAAACGCATTCAATTTATAAATGACTTATTAGACAGTTTGCTGAAGGAATTGGCGCCAAATCAATAGATTTGGCGTATAAATTGCTTGTTTAGAATGAGTAGATTTTCATGAGTGTTTTTTATATAGAAGAAACGCTTGATTTTTTTGAAAAATTTATTAGAGTCATAAGCACGCAACGTTTTATTCAAATGCAGTTTATTTGTAATGAAACGTTCTGTACAGAATATTCACACCCATAAGGATGTGATAGTATTAGCCATCATTCTAATTTTGCATCATTTATAAAGATATGTTTAGTTTACATCCACAACTTGCTCAAGATACGTTTTATGTAGGCGACTTTCCTCTGTCAACATGTCGTTTGATGAATGATATGCAATTCCCGTGGCTTATTTTGATTCCACGTGTTCCGGGAATTACAGAGCTTTATGAATTAAGTCAGGCAGACCAAGAGCAGTTTTTACGTGAATCAAGCTGGTTATCAAGCCAATTGTCACGTGTATTCCGTGCAGACAAAATGAATGTAGCTGCATTGGGTAATATGGTTCCACAATTACATTTTCATCATGTTGTTCGTTATCAAAATGATGTGGCTTGGCCGAAACCAGTTTGGGGTACGCCAGCAGTTCCTTATAACAATGATGTCTTGGCACACATGCGCCAAACACTAATGCTTGCACTACGTGGTCAAGGTGATATGCCTTTCGATTGGCGTATGGACTAATCCCGATTTACGGACAATATCAGGATAGTAGAAGAATGAGTGTCCGTATGGGGGCGATCGAGTGCCGTTAGACAATTTAATCAGCAAAGAGCCTAAACAGTTTGAATATTTTCATCGTTTGATGGGATATATCATGCTGTCTTTGGTGATTGTTGTCTATCACTACACCCAACCAGATACGCATTATCAAATCTATATTCCTGCATTTTTATTTTTTCTGATTTTAGTTGTTCCCAAGTTTTCCCATTGGCTAATTTATCGATATAGCAATCAAACTAAACGCAATGTGCTGTTTCTGATCGATATCATAGTTATTGCTGTACTGATGTCTGCGGTACATTTAAGTCTTGTTTTAACCTTTCTTGCGGTCTTTGCGCTGCTATACACAACAATCTATAACAAGATCAATTTCTTAATGATGTCCTTGGCAGGGATTGTTGGCGTCACTGTATTTTATTTATGCAATATTTATGTCTTTGGTTTTCAAGAGTATTTTGAGTCGACCAGCAGTGAATTAACCGTTCTTGGCTTTCTGTGCTTAATTACATATTTCAGCGTAGGGGCTTTTTATCAACACACCCAAGTTCAGTCTCTGAGTAATAAAAAGAACCACTATTATGATCAGATGAATCGTTATATGGAATTCGCCAATCAGCTGAGTCGTTATGCGCCTATGCAACTTTGGCAATCGATTATGAAAGGTGAGTCTGAAGCTAAAATCGAATATAAACGTAAAAAGTTAACGATTTTCTTTTCCGATATCCAAGGATTTACTGAGCTTTCTGAAACATTAATTCCAGACGATTTAGCATTTCTACTCAATGACTATTTGAGTCATATGACTGAGATTGCCAAACAGTATGAAGCGACTGTTGATAAATTTATGGGGGATGCAATTCTAATCTTCTTTGGTGATCCACATAGCCAAGGCGTAGAGCAAGATGCAAAAACTTGTTTAGAGATGGCAATGGTCATGCGTCAGCAAATGAAGTTGCTGCGTGAACGTTGGATTAAAATGGGTTATCCGCCGTTACATATTCGTATGGGTATTTCTACAGGGTATTGCCACGTTGGGAACTATGGTGCAGCTCACCGTATGGCGTATACCATCGTTGGTCGTGATGCGAACTTGGCTGCACGATTGCAAAGTGCGGCTGAAGTCGATGAAATTTTGATTTCAGACGATACGCATCATTTAGTGAAAAATGACTATTTATGTGCACCTAAAGCACCGATCTTCTTAAAAGGCATCAAAGGCCCAGTACGTACTTGGCAAGTGATGGAAAAATACACCTCGCAGAAAACAGATTATCAGCGGTGGTTTGACTACGAATATAAAGGCTTTAATCTATTGTTGAACTTAGATGAAGTACAAAACTTTGAATATCCTGAACTAATACATGTTTTAGAACGTATGATTCAACGCTTACAAACTCAGCAAAAAATGACCAACTCTGCTGGTATCGTAAAACTGAATTTAGAAGACGAAGTGATCGAAGAAGTCAAAAAAACTGAATCTCACTCTTAATTTCACATATACATTATAAAATTAGATCTAATCGTATCGCGTAAAATTTAAACAAGAACACAATTCATGCTTTTATCAAAACGTCTTCTTTTTTGATATGTTGAATACATTTATGTATAAAAAAGCCAGTTACGATAAACTGGCTTTTTAATTATAGAAAATTATCTATAAATTAATGATTTTCTGAAGCATGGTTGATGGTGTATTTAGGAATTTCAATTTCCAAATCTTCATCTTCAATTTTTACTTGGCATGACAGACGAGAGTCTGGTTCTAACCCCCAAGCACGATCGAGAAGATCTGCTTCGACATCATCCATTTCATCTAGACCATCAAAACCTTTACGTACAACCACATGGCAAGTGGTGCATGCTTTAGACATGTCGCATGCATGTTCAATTTTGATGCCGTTTTTTAACATGCTTTCGCAAAGGTTAGCATTTGATTCGACTTCAAACTCAGCGCCGTTTGGGCAGATTGTTGCGTGAGGCAGTACTTTAATACGTGGCATAATCTTGACCTATAAATTAATTTGAGTTTGACCAGTCATCGAGTTTTGTGCCTTTCAATGCGGCATCAATGTGCTGATTCATACGAGCTGCAGCAAATGCATCGCTATGTATTTTAAGCTGTTCTACAGCATGTTCAATAGCTTTAATATCTGTCGTTTCAAGTGCAGCATCTAAAACAGTGCGTGCTGCAGTGAGGGAACTGAGTTGCTCTTGGCTGAGAAGTTGAGCATCCACTTTAAGTGCTTGATCAAGTGCTTCAAGTTCACGTTTTGCTTCCACTTTGGTTTCTTGAAGATGACGTAAGTTTTTATCTTCTTCAGCAAACTTATAACCATCAATCAGTAAGCGTTCAGTGTCGGCATCAGATAAACCATAAGAAGGTTTGATGTCAATTTGGGCATGCACACCAGAAGTGGTTTCTTTGGCAGACACCGTGAGTAAACCATCTGCGTCAACTTGGAAAGTCACTTCAATGCGCGCTTGACCCGCAGTCATCGGTGGAATACCACGAAGCACGAAACGACCTAGACTACGGCAATGTTCAACTAGATCTCGTTCACCTTGTACAACATGAATCAACATCGCTGTTTGACCATCTTGATAGGTTGTGAATTCTTGGCGACGAGCCACTGGAATAGCTGTATTACGCGAAATAAGGCGCTCAACCAAACCGCCCATGGTTTCTAAACCTAAAGAAAGCGGTGTGACGTCTAAAAGCAATGAACCATCTTTAGAGTTACCAATAAGCTGGTTCGCTGTAATCGAGGCGCCAATGGCCACAACTTCATCAGGGTTAATTGTGCAGAGTGGTTCTTGATTGAAGACATCTTGAACAGCTTTTTGTACAGCATACGAGCGGGTAGAACCACCGACCAATACCACATTTTGAATATCGCTGAGTTCAAGCTTGGCATCACGCATGACACGTTTACAAACGCTGATAGTTTTATCCAAAGCAACTTTGATGATGGATTCAAAAGTAGGGCGGTCTAAAGTCAATGATTGATCAAGAACTTTAAGCACTACAGATTCAGCCTCGGTTAGAGCTTCTTTTGCTTTACGAGCAGAAACGATGAAATGTGCATATTCAGCATCATCTAAAGTTCCAATATTCAGTTGTTTTTTTGCCCATTTTACAATCAGACGGTCTAGGTCATCACCACCAAGCGCCGTGTGGCCACCCGTTGCTAGAACTTCAAAAACGCCTTGAGAGAAACGTAAAATTGAAACGTCAAAAGTACCACCACCCAGATCATAGATCACATAGTTTTGATCATGTGCAAGATTGGTGTCTTGGTCTAAGCCATAAGCCACTGCAGCAGCAGTCGGTTCATTTAATAGACGTAGTACATTTAAACCTGCAAGCTGAGCCGCATCACGCGTTGCTTGACGCTGTGCTTCATCAAAATAGGCAGGCACAGTAATGACGGCACCATTTACTGGATTATTTAAGCTGCTTTCTGCACGGTCTTTGAGTTGTTTTAAAATTTCAGCAGAAATTTCAACGGGTGTTTTGCGACCTTGTGCAGTTTCAAAAGCAGGCATTTCATTCCCTTCACCGACTAAGTTGTACGGGTGTTGGAATTTAATATCTGCTTTAGAGCGACCCATAAAGCGTTTTACAGAAACGATGGTGTTTTTAGGATCAGTCGTTAAGAATGCCTTTGCGTCGTCACCATATTGCGTAGTGGATTCGCCATAGTGTGCAATAGAAGGGAGTAACACACGACCATGTTCATCGTTAAGCACTTTCGCTTTACCAGAAAGTACCGTGGCTACTAAAGAGTGTGTAGTCCCAAGATCGATACCAATTGCGATGCGGTGTTCATGCGGCGCACTTGATTGACCAGGTTCTGCAATTTGCAAGAGAGCCATGTGTGTTACATCCTTTGAACGTCAAATATAAAAAATAAATTAAAAATCATCGTCTAAATCAAAGCTATCGTCGTCTAAGAAGCGATCTTCAGCTTTATCGATGTCAGCCATTACTTTTTGGAAGAAGCGTAATTTACGTACGGTATCACGTGCTTCAGCCCAGTCTTCGTCGTCATAATCAATCTTGAATTCACGAACCAAACCGTCAATCCATTGCTGAACTTCAGTTTTAAGTGAAGTGAGGTCATCAGCAGAGCCTGCCTCATCTAACTGTTCACGAATTTCTAAGGCATCTTGTAGGAACTCAAAATCACTAATCGATTGATCAAGGTGATAATCTTGTTTTTTGAGACTTAAAAGATATGCAGCGCGGCTATCAACATTGGATAAAGCTTTAAATGCTTGATTAATCTCACTAGATTTTATCAGGGCTAGATCTTTGTCTTCGGCTTTATCTGGATGATATTGTTGCTGCAACTTTAAAAATTCAGATTTTAAAACTGCTAAATCAATATCGAGTGCTACAGGTAAGTTAAACAACTCAAAATGATTCATGGGAGATGGTGTCCGCAATAGAGGTGCAAAAAGTGTTGCTTTAAATGCAATTAAAACAGTGAATTTTACACTGTTTTAATGCGAAAAAGGAGCGTGGAAAAGGCTTAAACCGTAAACGATTCGCCGCAGCCACATTCACCTTTTTTATTTGGGTTATTAAATTCGAAACCTTCGTTTAAACCATTTTTCACATAGTCCATCTCCATACCTTCAAGATAAACTAAGCTTTTTGGGTCAACAAATACTTTTACGCCAAACTGATCGAATACTTGGTCATGCGTGTCAATATCATCGACAAACTCAAGTACATAAGCTAGACCAGAACAGCCAGAAGTTTTCACGCCAACGCGAATGCCTTCACCCTTACCGCGATTCTTGATGTAATTGCTGATATGAGTTGCAGCATTTTCAGTTAAATGAATCATGAAAACTCCGTTAATCTTTTTTAAAACACGTAAACAATTAAGCTTTTACTTTCTTGCTACGGTAGTCTTCTACAGCAGCTTTGATTGCATCTTCAGCAAGTACAGAGCAGTGTACTTTTACTGGTGGAAGTGCAAGTTCAGTTGCAATATCAATGTTCTTAATTGCTTGAGCTTCATCAAGAGTTTTGCCTTTTAGCCACTCTGTTACTAATGAGCTAGATGCAATTGCTGAACCACAACCGTAAGTTTTGAAGCGAGCTTCTTCAATTACGCCATTGTCATCAACTTGAATCTGTAGACGCATAACATCGCCACAAGCTGGTGCACCGACCATACCTGTACCAACGTTTTCTGCATTTTTGTCTAAAACACCAACATTACGAGGGTTTTCGTAATGATCAATTACTTTTTCGCTATAAGCCATGACGCTTCTCCAAACCTCGGGGTCAGCCTTAAGATTAATATGGGGGTGAAATTACGTTAATCAATGAGATAGCCTTAAAATAAAAGCTATCTCACCGGGATGAATTAGTGTTCAGCCCATTCTACAGAATTAAGGTCGATACCTTCTTTGTACATATCCCAAAGCGGTGAAAGATCACGTAGTTTTTCAACTGCTGCTTTGGTAATTTCAAGTACATGGTCAATATCGGCTTCAGTGGTGTATTTACCAAAGCTGAAACGAATCGAGCTATGAGCCAATTCATCTGAAAGACCCAATGCACGAAGTACATAAGATGGCTCTAAAGTTGCTGATGTACATGCAGAACCAGAAGATACTGCGCAATCTTTAAGTGCCATCATTAACGATTCACCTTCAACAAAGTTAAAGCTGACGTTTAGATAGTTTGCAACGTTGTATTCTGGGTGACCGTTCAGGAAGACTTGTTCAAGACCTTGCAAGCCATTCCAAAGTTTGTCACGAAGTACACGAATACGAGTTTGTTCGGCATGAAGGTTTTTACCTGCAAGTTCGAACGCTTCGCCCATACCCACGATTTGGTGAGTCGCTAGCGTACCTGAACGCATACCACGTTCATGACCGCCACCGTGCATTTGCGCTTTAATACGTACACGTGGTTGACGACGTACATAAAGAGCACCAATACCTTTAGGACCATAGATTTTGTGGCCAGAGAAGCTCATCAAATCAACTTTCATTGTTGAAAGATCAATTTCTACTTTACCTGCAGCTTGCGCAGCATCTACGTGGAAATAAGTTTTGTTTGCACGAGTCAATTCACCGATTGCAGCTACATCTGTAGTTGTACCGATTTCATTGTTCACCATCATCAAAGATACAAGAATCGTATCTGGACGAAGGGCAGCCTGAACCATTTCAGGTGTAATTAAACCTGTTTTTGCTTCTGGCTCAAGATAAGTAATTTCGAAGCCTTCTTCTTCAAGCTCGCGGCAAGTATCAAGAATTGCTTTATGTTCAATTTTACTTGTAATAATGTGCTTGCCTTTAGATGCATAGAACTGAGCAATACCTTTAAGCGCAAGGTTGTCAGATTCAGTTGCACCAGAAGTCCAAACGATTTCGCGTGGATCAGCTTTTACTAGATTAGCAACTTGTTCACGTGCATATTCTACTTTTTCTTCTGCCTGCCAGCCGTAAGCATGAGAACGAGAAGCTGCATTACCAAAAGTACCGTCAAACGTTAGACATTCCATCATACGTTCTGCGACTTGAGGGTCTACAGGTGTAGTTGCTGCATAGTCAAGATAAATAGGACGCTTCATGTCAAATACCTGTAACCGATAAAAGGGCTGAATCAAAGTTTGCTGAATTTTGACGAATAGATACGGTTTGAACGTTATCGCGTGCTACAAGGTCAGCAAGGGTGATTTTTGCAAGATAATCGGCAATGTGGTGGGAGAGTTCCTGCCATAAATCGTGAGTCAAGCACATTGCACCATTTTGGCAGTTGCCTTTGTGGTCACAACGGGTTGCATCAACTGTTTCATTTACAGCTTCAATAATTTCCAAAACAGTGATGTCTTCAGCACTACGAGCTAGGTGATAACCACCGTTTGCTCCACGGATGCTGGAAACTAAGCCGTGACGCTTTAATTTTGCAAATAACTGCTCAAGATAGGCCACTGAAATGGTTTGACGAGCTGCAATTTCTGCAAGAGTGATCGTTTGTTCAGTTGGCTGCAAAGCTAAATCAAGTAGAGCAGTCACTGCGTAGCGACCGCGAGTTGTTAAGCGCATGATTCGATACACATGTTAAGTCTAGATGTGCAGATTTTATGAATCCTGACTAAAATAGTCAAGTTTTTTTGAGATTGTTTATTTGTTTTATTTTGTCTGAAAAATTATGTATTTATTTGAACCACACATTATACACTAATAACGTTATTAAAAGAACAGATATTAGACTAAAAGCGATATTAATCCGCTTTTGACGACGTTCGATACGCTTAATACGGTTTTTATATTGTTTAACTTCAACTTGCAGTGTGTTGATTTTAGAGCGTTGCTGTTCGATTTTTTCTAAAAGTGGGGCAATACGTTTTTTTGACGCAACGATATCGTTTTCTTCGACAGGTTCAGACAGCCAGTGTTTCCAGTCAGATAAAATTTTGGGCACACTAAATAATGAAACCAGATCACGAAATTCATCTTTTAGAACCACATCACCATCGATACGCATGGTTTTGATGCTTTTACGATTACCAAATACAAAAATTTTTACCAAATCTATTAGTGTCGTGCGGACATCAAGGTCGATGGCTTTATCTGGAGATTTCGTGTCGAACAGAATACCGTGCTCAGTAAACTGAACATAAAAATCAAAATAAGGGATGTAGCTATTTATTTTCAGTGCGACTTTTTGATCAACAAATTTTTTAGCTTGTAATGCTACAACACGGTCATGTTTTAAAATGAAAGTAAAAATCGTTTCTAAAACAATCAGGGTCATAGTAAGCAACAAATGTGGTTGAGCTTGTGTTTGTTGCGTATCACTCATAAAAAAAATGTCCTTGTTAAAATCTGAAAGCACTGGAAACTGAGCATCCTGCTCTAGAGGAACTTAGAATATACCAAAAAGTTGGTAATTCACCAGCTTTGTAGAACAGTTTAATCAATCTATCAAGTCATATGTTTGCTATTATGTTGTTAAAATGAAGAATCACATGTTGCTGTGCACATAAAATAATCAGGAGAAGTGCGGATTATGGAAAATACAGAAGGCATAATTGACGATGCACAAGAAACATCAGAAAAGCCGGCTAAAACTCGCGTACGTAGTCATTCTGATCGTCGCTCTAAAATGGATTTTCGCAAATATACCAAACAGATTTGGTTGGCTGGATTAGGTGCTTTTTCACGTGCTGAGGGTGAAGGAAATAAGCTTTTTGACTCTTTAGTCAAAGTTGGAGAGGAGCTTGAGTCCAAAACGATTGATATTGCAGATCAAACTGTCGAAAAAGTTTCAGAAAAAGCCAAAGAATCTGTAACCGATACGAAAGATAAAGTAGAAAAAATTTTAGATAATGGTGTTAATCATTCTTTAAACCGTTTAGGATTGGTGACTGTAAAGGATTTACAGCACTTAGAAAGGCTTATACTTCAATTACATACTAAAGTTGACCAATTGGCCGAAGAAAATGCCCAACTGAGGGCCGAAATACTAAAAAAACACTAACTTTTTTACTATTATCGAATTTTCAAGGTTTTTTTCGTCAAAAAATTCTATAAAAAGAGGTTGATGAGTATTGCGTTTAACCCTAAAGCATTGCTATAAAGGCGTTATGGCGTTTTATACAAATTCTTGAACCTTAAATAAACGATATTAAGAGGACGTAATTTTCATGAATAAATCAGAATTAATTGATGCAATTGCCGAAAATGGGGGATTATCTAAGGCCGATGCCGGTAAAGCTTTAGATGCTACAATTGCTGCAGTTACCAATGCATTAAAAGCTGGTGATACAGTTACTT
Organism: Acinetobacter sp. YH12129; assembly: GCF_013418685.1. NCBI lineage: Bacteria > Pseudomonadati > Pseudomonadota > Gammaproteobacteria > Moraxellales > Moraxellaceae > Acinetobacter > Acinetobacter sp. YH12129. The sequence continues at coordinate 33,642 of NZ_VPBP01000012.1, read as the reverse complement.
TAGTTGGTTTCGGTACTTTCAGCGTTAAAGAACGCGCTGCACGTACTGGTCGTAACCCACAAACTGGTGCGACTTTAGAAATCAAAGCAAGCAAAGTTCCTAGCTTCAAAGCTGGTAAAGGCTTGAAAGATTCTGTAGCTTAATCTTATTAAGCACATGAGACGCGCCATTATTTGGCGCGTTTTTTATTGGTAAATGTGATTAATTGATATATCGCATTCATTCATCTCGGGTTTTCGGTTAAAATTCACCGCAAATAAAATATTGGAATACTTATGGAATCGTTTCGTAAAGTCATTAAGGGTTGGCTGGGCAAGGTCTTGCTCGTTTTGTTTTTGACCCCTTTAGCACTTGTAGGTATTGAAGGATATTTTAGTGGTGGATCTAAAGATGCAGCAAAGACTGTAAACGGTACTGAAATTTCTCAAAAAGAACTCGAAGCACTGACGAACTCATTAAAAGAACAATATCTGGCATATGCTCAGGGTGATGAAACATTATTGAATCAAAATTTCATTAGCAATAAAGCGATGGATACTTTGGTTTCACGCCAATTGTTATTGCAACAAGCTGATAAATTAGGCATTAGCTTGAGTGATGCACAAATTGTGCAAATGATTCATCAGCAGCCAAGCTTCCAAGTCAATGGTCAATTTTCAGATGAAGCGTTTGGGAGATACCTCGAATCGATTGGTATGACAAACCGCACATTCATTGATAATTTACGTAAAGACCATGCTTTAAAAATGTTGTCTACAACATTTATGGAATATGCATTGGTGAGTAAGCTTGATATCTTGCAAATTGCGAACTTACAAACGGAACAACGTAGTATTCAGTTGGCGAGCATTAATCTTGAAAATTACAAGAAAAATGTAAAAGTATCTGATGCTGAAATTGCGGCTTATTATGAGCAGCATAAAAACAAATTTAAGCAAGCAACCAGTGTTGATGCAGATTTTGTCGTATTAACACCTGCCAATATTACTGCACCTGTAGAAGCTGCAACTGATGCTGAATTGAAAGAAGCGTATAACAGCTTTGTTGAGAATGCACAGAAGTCAGTTAAACCACTCGTTAAGCACATCATGATCACTGCAGACAGTCGTTCAGATGCCGAAGCTAAAAAACTGGCTGAAAGTGTTCAAGCTAAAATTAAAGCGGGTTTAAGCTTTGACCAAGCTGCAGCGCAATTCTCTGAAGATCCGGAATCTAAAGCAAAAGGTGGTGAACTGGTTGCTTATGAAAAAGGTGTGTTTGGTGATGCGTTTGATGCTGCAGTTGAAGGTGCTCTAGCTGGTCAAGTGACTGCTCCAGTGAAAACAGACAGTGGTTATCACTTGATCGAAAAAGTGGCACCAGCTGTAAAAGTGGCTTCATTTGAACAAGAAAAAGCACGTCTACAAGCTGAAGTTGCTGCTTCGAAAAAAGCCAATGTTTTTTCTGACACTGTAAACAGCCTCAATGACATGGTCGTGAGCAGTGATGCCCTTGATGTCGTGGGTCAAGAAGTGAAAGGCGTAAAAGTACAATCATTGAATGGCTTAACATTAGCATCGCAACATCCAGTTTTAAGTGATGCAAACGTCAAAGTTAAATTGTTTAACGATGATGTTAAAAATGGTGAACGTAATGTTTCATCGAGCATTCAGTTGAAAAACGGTGATGTGGTTTGGGTGAAAGTGCGTAACTATCATGCTGCGGGTGTTCAAACCTTAGCTGAAGCGAAAGCGCATGTGAAAACTCAGTTGATTGAAAAGAAAGCGTCTGATGCTGCAAAAGCCCAGATTCAAGCGACATTAAAAGAGTTTGCTGCAAAACCTGCTGCTTCAGTTGCAAAAGGCAGTTTAAACTTTGAAAATGCGGGTACATTCACTCGTGCGGATGGTTTGTTAAAACGCGAAATTCAACGTGCTGCATTTAGTGTAAAAGCGCCGAAAGCAGGTCATTGGTCTGTTACTACGACTAATCTACCAAATGAATTGGTTGTGGTTGCTGTGACTGCAGTGAACAAACAATCTGATGCGGCATTAACGGGTGAGCAGTTAGATGAGTTAACAAAACTTTATCAACAGCTTCGTGGTCAACAAGAATTTGATGACTACACACGTTATCTAAAAGATCATGCCAAAATTAAATAATTAAGGCAGCTTTAAAAAAAACCAGCTTTCGAGCTGGTTTTTTTATGTTTAAGTTTAATGCATCACACTTTAAGAAAAACTTTTAAAAACAAAGATTAAATAAAATTGACTATTTAAATAATTCTCTTAAATTGAGTTTGGGAAGGCATTTTCCCAAATAAATATAATGATGTGATTTGAGGGTGTTATGCAAAAGATGAGAGATTTAAACGGTATTTTAAAAAACATTTTGGGACAAGTTGAAATAAAGCAGTTGCTGATTCAGGGGAAAACACAGCATCAGCATATTCCCTCAACACCAGAAGTGACTGGACTAGATGATCTTATAACTGGCACGGCAGAGCCAAAAACATGGGTGATCATTTCAGTCGGTGAAACTGTTACACGCGTCAAAGTGGATAAACAAGGACATCGGCAGATTGATAATCCACTGAAGGATGGTGGAGTTGCCACAATTTATGCGGTAAATCATCATGGCTTACGCTCAGAGGCAATAATGATTGCTCCAATTGCAGAGCCAAGTGTGCTACCCAAGATGCCGGAAATAATTGAAAAAGGCGAATATTTGGTTGGTAAAGCTGATGCAGGAAATACGGTGGTTGTGACCTATGGTGAGCAAGAGTTTATAACAGTTGCTGATGTAAATGGCGATTGGTCGATGCTCAATCCTTTAACGACCACAGGTGCAATAAGTGTTGTGGCAATTGATCAGGACGGTAATCGTTCTGAGGCGTTGCATACAGCGCAAATCATTTTACCGCAAGCTGTTACGATTTTAGAGTCTGGCGCGGTGATATCAGGTACTGCCGCACCAAATACGACAGTTGTGATTGAGTCGGATCAAGCGGTCTATCGTATTCAGGTCGATGAAAATGGTGATTGGTCAATAGAAAATCCAGTGGCAAATGGTGGCATGTTGATGATTGTTGTGGAAGATCAATTTGGTCAGCAATCTCCTGCGATTGGCTTGGCATTTCCATTTATTCAGACCCCGCCTGAAAATCCAAGCTATGTACTGCCAGCGCCAGAAGTGACGCTAAATAGTGAAAAACTCGAAGGTAATGTATTTCAACAGGCTAAAATCATTGTGACAGCCAATGGTCAAGAGTACGTGACGTATGCCAATGAAAGTGGTTTCTGGTCGATGGATAACCCGATTCAAAATGGCGGTTTTGCAACAATCGTGGCGGAAGACAGTCGTGGTGTTCAATCGCCTGAAATCTCAATAGCTAAACTGTTTCTTGCACAACCTGAATCATCTGTTGAACTTACAGAGATTTTATTGGCAAGTGATGAGCAAAGTGAAAACCAAAATGACAGTCAAATTGAGCCGATTCAATCTGTGATCAATCTAGATACGCTTTTACAGGATGCGAATGAAGTCCCAATTGTATTGCACACCGATGAACAGGATTTGATCGCATTGGGCAGCGACGTTTCAAATCCGCCCGCTATACTTCCTGCGCTTGAATATCCAAGCTTACTCATTGAAGCTCCACTGACACCGTCTGATTGGCTTGCTTAGAAATATGAACCAGCTTCCGAGCTGGTTTTTTTTGGTTTAAATTGACAGATATAATTTTTATTTAAAAGATTTGGCAAATGAAATATTGACTCTAGCATCGTAGATTGGTGTTCTCAAAAAATAATATGAAAAAAATAACTCATCACAACAAAGGATTAAGCGGATGATATCTCTGTATATGCCTCAATGTAAACGTTTAAAGAACCCGTTATTGCGATGGATGGATCATTATTTTAAACACATGATACAGATGCTACTAACGATTTGCGTTGCCAGTAGTATTCAAGCTGCAGAACTAAACTTTCAAAAAGTTTTAGAGCAGGAAAGAGCTTGGGCGGGCTTGAGTAGTAAAAAAGTCAAAAATAATGAAATCGAGTGGACATATAGTGAAGGAGGAGATCCACGAAAACCGACGCTGTTATTGCTACATGGTTTGTCAGGCACGCGTGATAATTGGAACCGCGTTGCCCGTTATTTAACGCCCAATTATCATGTCATTATTCCAGATCTGCCAGCACATGGAGAAACTATTGTCGCAGATCAATTTGATCTATCAATTCCTAATTTAACTGAAAAATTACGACGATTTATAGATGCTGCAAAGTTAGATCCAAATTTACATATCGCAGGGCATTCGATGGGTGGTGCAATTGCCATGCTCTATAGCGCTCAGTATCCCTTAGAAGTGAAATCTTTATTGTTGGTGGATTCGGCTGGTGTCTTTAAGTCGAGCAATACAGTATATTTAAAAGATACGGCAAAGCTTGCAGAGCTAGTGGTCAGAAAAACTGGTGATTTTGATCGCGTGATGAAGATCGTGATGCAATCTCCGCCTTTTATTCCACAAGAATTAAAAATTGGGCAAGAAAAGTTGATGATCGTTCAGTCTAAACAAACCAATAAAATGGTGGAGCAACTGCAAAAAATGGCCACCTTGTATACGCCAGAGTCCTTTGCTTTGGCTGCACGAGGCATTGATGCACCTGTGTTTATTATCTGGGGGAAGCAAGATCAGATTATCAATGTTGAAGTAGCAGAAGAACTGAGACGCTTATTTAAAAAAGCCGAAAAGCCTCTGATTTTAGACCATGTTGGTCATATGCCAATCTTAGAAGCGGAGCAGTTAATGGCGTTGCCATATTTAAAGTTTCTTTCAACTGTTCAATGAATCAGATTGGTAGAGTAGGTGTAAAAAAGCGAGAAATATCTCGCTTTTTTAAACTTAATTAGATACTTTGAGTCGATTTAAGTACGTACTTTAATTTCATAGCCAGTGTATTTTCGAATATTAATCACACCGGTATCCAAAATCAAATACTGACCTTTAATCCCTTGTAATTTTCCTCGAATAATCGGTGTTTTGTCCAAATTATGCGATTTGATTTTTTCAGGATATTCATCTACCGGGTAGATAAATTGGCGTGGCAACTCATCTTCTAGCAGTTCAACGGTTTCATTAAACTCTAAATTTTGGCTAAATTCTTCACGAATGGTCTGAATTTTTGGTGCGAATTCTTCTACCAATTGGTCGCGAATTTCGATCAGGTTGATCGGTTCTGCTTCACCTTTGAGCAATTTACGCCAATCGGTTTTATCGGCCACTTGCGTACCAAACATGACTTCAAGCTGACCAGATAAACGACGTGAACCAACTTTCATAATAGGCAAAGCTTGCGTCGCACCTTGGTCTAGCCAACGTGTAGGCATTTGACCCAAGCGGGTAATCCCCACTTTTAAGGCACTCGAATTGGCTAAATAGACAATATGCGGTTGAAAGCAAACTTCATGGGCAAAATCATCTTCACGGCAAGTCCCGAGATGATAATGACAGGTTTCAGGCTTCATAATGCACATATCACAAGATGCCTTAGTCTTCATGCATTTGAAGCAATGACCTTGTGAATACGATTTAGGCGTTTTTGCGCCGCAAGAAATGCAGTAGATATTTCCAGTGGCTTCAATTTCAATTTCTTGGCCAAGGCTAAACGGTAGATCAACTTCTGAGCGATCTAGAATAAATTTATACTCAACATTTGCCTTGTGTGTATGTTGATCAGTTACACTAAGGTCTTTAAGACCTGCATGCATTTTATGGCAAATGCCTTGTAGTTCCATACGAATACTCACTTCATTATTAAGGATGCGGTCAATGGCTGAACAAAATGTCATCACTTCTATGCTAGACGATTTGTCAAAAGAGCAGCCCATTTCAACCGCAATCTGTATTGGTCAGGATCTTGAGCAATACAATCAATTTCATCCAATTCAATGGCAACATTTTAACGTAACTGAGTTTTTAAATCTGCCTTTTACCCAGCGTTTTGACCTTGGATTTGTGATTCTTGATACTGAAATGATGTTGAGTTTGGATCAGCAGCAGAAAACTCAGATGTTGGTAAAATTGCGTGACCTATTTGCCAAACGCATCGTGGTGGTGAGTAAATTACACGATGAACAATTATTACGTGCTTTAGGCTTTACTCAGCTCATTGATAAAACCACACATGAAAGTGATTTTGCTTTATGGCAGTTTAATATTTTGACTTATAAACACATTCCAGATTGGTTTAACTCTAAATTTTGGGCAAATCCTGAAAACTGGGATAAATTCCGTTGGTAACAAATACTTAGCCTGCGAGAAATTGCAAAAATTAACAAACATTTATGATAAAACTGTCTTTTCCCACGTATGCTGTAATTAAGTTTATCTAGGTTTCACTGGGAAAAATAAAATGACAAATTTAAATAATATTGTTGAGATTTTAGCAAAGCAGGCCCTTGGTGGTGCAAACAATCAAAATCAACAAGGTGGCTTAGGCGGTATTTTAGGTTCGGTGTTGGGGCAACTGGGTGCAAATGCAGGCGCTCAAAATACACAAACCAATGCTCAAAACCAAGCGGGTGGTTTGGGTGGAATTCTAGGCTCTGTGTTGGGCCAACTGGGCGGTGCAGCGCAGTCGCAGCAACGTAGTAGTGGTGGCAATGCTTCAACCATTTTAGTTGCAGTGTTACCTCTGGTGCTGGCTTGGATTCAAAAACAAGGTGGCCTACAAGGTGCTTTGGATAAATTACGTGGACAGGGCTTGAGCAGTCAGGTTGATGATTGGGTATCTACAGGCCCTGGCGATAATGCCGCTGTGAATAATCAACAAGTACAAAATTTATTTGATGATGCCGAAGTGGAGCAAGTTGCACAAGAAACTCAAACTCAGAAACAAGATGTGTACAGTGCAATTTCAACAGTATTGCCGCAAATTATTGACTCATTGACGCCACAAGCTGGACAAACCAATCAGCAAGAAGCGAATGCTGATATTCAACAAGTGATGAATTTGGTTTCAGGTTTTCTTAAGCGTTAATCACAATATCGTTTGATGGTATTTGATTGAATACAAGCCAGTGAACACTGGCTTTTTTATGATTTGAAAAATGATAACAATGTGACGCTAAGATGGATTAAATAAACGGTTCGACACACTGATTTTTTTGCCAATATAGTGTGATTTTTTTTGACGAATCAAAATGATTTTTGACTGAAATTCTAACTCACCAAACTCTGGTTCAACTTGCACATAATGTAGTTGACCAAACTCATCACGCACACGCGCTTGAGCCGAAAAGCCGGGACGGGCATTTCCACTTGAAATGGTTGCTAGACGACCCAGTAGGTTAACGGTTTGTTTTTTATATTTGGGCGGTACAACCTGATCCAAACAATGAATCATAAATACCGTAAAGAATATGGCAATAATCAACGCAGGTAAAATAAGATAATAAGCGGGAACGAATTGACCTTCTTTAGCGTGAATACAGAACTGAAGTACATAGCCTGCAAAGCTAAAATTCATCAGTAGAAAGAACAAAATCAGAGTCTTGGAAAATTTGACATTCAATAATGCCAATTCTTGTATGCGCTGTGGGGCAATTCTTTTCAAAACTTGGCTAGGACTAATATTGATGTAATAGCCAATGGTTTCAACCATGCCCAATAACAGTACGGCCAATAAACTTAAATGAAAGGGTATTAAGTTATAGTCTGTTAAAAATGCGGACATGGTTGTATTCCAGTGTTTATTCTTCTGTGAGGTAGATTCCACCGTCAGAATGCACGTTAATGTTCACTTTTTCAAGGGCTTGACCTTGGCATGGGCCAGAAATACATTCCCCAGAGTCGACCATAAACAGTGCGCCGTGTGTTGAGCACTCAATAAACTCTTGGTCACGATCTAGAAACTGATTTTCAAGAAACTCAAGTTCCACGTGCAAGTGTGGGCAGTTATTTTGATAAGCGTAAAACATGCCATCACGTTGGGTGATAAAAATCGTTTCACCTTCAGGCGTTTCGAATGATCGTGCTTCACGTTCAGGCACATCATCCGTCATGCAAATTTTAAACATTAAGCACATTCCTTCTGAAATGATTGTAAAAGCTGAGCATAGTCTTCAACTGCTAGGCGTGGACCAAACTGAGCCACAACTTCACTTGAGATCAAGATGGCAAGTTCAGCAGCCGTTTGATAGTCATGACCTGCATTGAGTGCATATAGGAAAGCACCAGCAAAAGCATCACCAGCACCATTGGTATCTACTGCGGTAACTTTACGACCTGGCACGGTAAATGTTGCGGCTTCATTATGAATTAAGGCACCTTTGGCACTTAATGTAATGACAATGTGTTTGCTTAGTGATTGCAATTTCGTAAGTGCAGCATCTAAATGATCTGTTTCTGTATACATCAGTGCTTCTTGTTCATTACAGAACAATAAGTCCACGCCATCATCGAGTAATTCATCTAGACCTTGACGTGCATATTGCACCATTGCTGGATCAGATAAGGTCAATGCAATTTGTACACCATTGGCTTTGGCGATTTGGCGTGCTTGTTTTACCGCAAGGCGTGCGCTGTCTGATGTTGAAAGATAACCTTCGATATATAACCATTTCGCAGTATTTAAGCTGCCAAAATCAATTTGGCTATCAGTCAATTCCGCAGTAATACCGAGGTAAGTATGCATCGTACGTTCAGAATCAGGGCTGACCAATACCATACATGTGCCAGTTACACCTTCACTGATTGATTGAGTTGCAGTTTGGATGCCAGCGTCGTTTAAACCATTTAGGTAAATTTGACCTAAGTCATCATTGCCGACACGACAACCATAAAATGCAGTTCCGCCTAAAGCACTAAAAGCAACCGTTGTATTTGCTGCAGAACCACCAGAAGCTTGACCTTTATATTCTTGAGTGGCTTTTAGATTGTTATAAAGGGCTGCTTGAGTATCGCCATCTGTCAGTTGCATCGTACCTTTTTGCAGATTGTGTTGAATTAGGAATTCGTCAGAGACTTTAAATTCTTGGTCAATAAGTGCATTACCAATTGCAAAAAGGTCAACAGTTGCCATGTTGTATGTTCACATCAAAAAAATGAAAGTGCTAAGTTTACACGAATGCTCAGGATTGCTGTAGTTTGTTGAAAAAAATTCAATTAAAGGACAAGTGTGTATAAAAATCGGGCAAATCCATTATATTTTTACATTTTTTTTGAATTAGTTGCCGTTTTAATCAGCTTTGCTATTGTGCAAATCGAAAAATTTTACTTTTATAGAGCTATAGGGTGTTCAGACTGAATCAAGATGATTTGGTCATCATAAATAGATAACAGATTAAAAGTGTGAATATATGGAAATTACGATTCGTCCAGCAGAGCAACTTCCTGCTCAAATCGAAAATATTGCTGCTTTGGCGCAGCATGAAGGCTATACATTTATACACCGTTTAATTGAAGAATATCAAAGTGGTAAAAATCGTTTTGACCAAACGGGTGAGCAATTATTGCTTGCTTATGATGGCGATAAATTAATTGCTTGTGGCGGTTTAAATCAGCAATGGGGTGATACTGGTGTAGAAGAACGGATTGGACGAGTTCGCCGTTTCTATGTGCATCCGCAGTACCGTCAGCATGGCGTGGGTAAGCAGCTATTGGTGGAATTGGAAAAGGGTGCGAAAAAGCATTTTTCTGCACTGTGCTTAAATACAGAACTTAAAAATGCTGCAAAATTCTATCAAAAGCAGAATTATGTCTATGTTGAAAGTCATCCAAATTATAATTATTTCAAATATCTAGTTTAGTTTTAAATCCAAAAATAGACTCTAAATACTGTAAATGAAGCATCCGATATCGGGTGCTTTTTTTTCATTTAGTAATTCAAAAAAAGAGTGCTTTATTTTAAGCAAAGTTTTAAGCAAAAATTCATTTTAGTTATCGAAGATATAAGCATCAAAATAACTGCATAGAGTGATGCATATGCAAGTGTATGAGCTACAAGACTACGTTAAAAAGTCCCTGAGATTACCGCACTGTTTTGGTTGACCAAAATTTTTGCGACCATCTTTGGTGAAACCAGTGTTGATGCATTGTCCATGTCCTTAAATTTGGGCTATTTACTCAGTACCTTTATTTTCGCAGGCATATTTATAAGTCTGCTATATTTTCAAATACAGTCAAAAGCATATAAATCTTATTTATATTGGGCCACGATTATTGCCAGTATCACGGTCGGTACGACCTTAGCGGATTCTGTAGATCGTTCTTTAGGGATTGGCTACTTGGGTGGTAGTTTGCTATTTCTGAGTTTGGTGCTCATATCGCTTTTCAGCTGGTATCAGGTCGAAGGGGCAATTAATCCGAGTGTAGAGAATTTGCCGCGAACACAGATCTTTTATTGGTTGACGATTACATTTTCTCAAACGCTAGGTACAGCTTTGGGGGACTGGACTTCCGATAGTACAGGATTAGGCTATAGCGGTGGCATTTGGCTATTTTGTGGTTTAATTCTATTGATGGCGTTGTTGTACTTTTTTAGTCGGGTCTCAAAGACGATTTTATTTTGGGCTACTTTTGTTTTGACACGTCCATTGGGCGCAGTTGTCGGCGATTTTCTAGACAAGCCAATCAGTTCAGGTGGATTGGATCTAAGTCGCTTTATGGCTTCTTTTGTACTGTTGTTGGCGATTGTGATTTGTGTCTATTGGTCAATACGAAATGATAGGCAATCCATAAAACCAGTCTAAATGTTTTAGTGCGAAAACAAGTGATTTTTAAAATTAAAGTTCAAGTTGATTAAAACAGTTGGAAATGTCGTTTCGGTGAATCTAGTTGTGATTTTTTAAGGTATACTTTGCCTAATTTAAATGAATAGATTAGGAGCACACATGACTGTAGATGTCACTGAAACCATTTCTCAAACTGTACATCCCGCGTTTCAGTTGATTCGTCAACATCATGTTGAAGCTTTAGACATTTTAGTGTCTGAATATAAACACAAAGTGACTGGCGCGGTGCATTATCACTTAGCCACAAACCATGATGAAAATGTATTTTTAGTTGCCTTCCGTACGCAGCCGATGGATTCAAAAGGTGAGGCGCATATTCTTGAGCATACAGCACTGTGTGGTTCAGAAAAGTTCCCTGTACGTGACCCATTCTTTTTAATGATTCGCCGTTCACTCAATACGTTTATGAATGCGTTTACCGCAGCGGATTGGACGGCTTATCCATTTGCAACACAAAATAAAAAAGATTTCCAAAACTTGTTAGAAGTTTATATGGATGCTGCTTTTGCTGCGAATTTGAACCCGCTTGATTTTGCGCAAGAAGGGATTCGTATTGAGCTAGAAAATGGCGAAGCAGTATATAAAGGCGTGGTATTTAATGAAATGAAAGGTGCCATGAGTTCACCTTCAGATCAGTTGTATCACCAACTTGCCCATCATTTATTCCCAGAAACGACATATCATTACAACTCAGGTGGTGATCCTAAAGACATTCCTGACTTAAGCTATGAAGAGTTGGTCAGTTTCTACAAATCACATTATCACCCAAGTAATGCGGTGTTCATGACTTTTGGTAATGAGCCTGCTTATAACTTACAAGAACAGTTTGAAACGCTTGCTTTGTCAAAATTTGAAAAAGGTCAAACGCTGTATTCAAAACCTGAGCGTCGTTTAACTGCGCCTGTAACTGTAACTGAAACGTATGCAGTTGATGCTGAAGACCTCAAAGACAAAACCTATCATGTGCTTTCTTGGTTATTGCCTGAAGCAAGTAATATTAAATTACGTTTAGGTATGCGTTTGGTTGAGGGGGTATTGCTTGAAGATTCTGCTTCACCATTACGTCATTACTTAGAAACCTGTGGTTATGCACAGTCGACTGGTCCATTTATGGGTGTAGATGATTCAAACTATGAAATGACGTTCTACTGTGCAATTCAAGGTTCTAACCCTGAGCATGCAGAACAATTTAAAAATGGCGTGTTTAAAGTATTAGAAGACGTTGCGGCCAAGCCTGTTGATCCGACTTTAGTTGAGGCGATTTTGCATCAAATTGAATTGCATCAGCGTGAAATCAATGGTGATGGTACACCATATGGCCTAAGCTTAATTCTGAATGGTTTAAGCAGTGCGATTCACCATTCAGACCCTGTGGATGTTTGGGATGTGGATACGGCCATTGAACAAGTGAAGGAAGAGTTGAAAGACCCAATGTGGTTATCTAACTTAATCAAAACATACTTGCTAGATAATCAACATCGTGTGCAATTAACTTTGGTTCCTGATGCTGAAAAAAATGCGTTGGAAGCGGCAGCAGAAAAAGCACGTTTAAAAGAAATTGATGCGAACTTAACTGAAGCGCAAAAAGCAGAGATTATTGCGCAGACTGAAGCACTGAACATTCGTCAAGATACCCCAGATGATTTGAACCTATTGCCTAAAGTAGGTTTAGAAGACGTTCCTGCACAATTACAGATTGTACAAGGTCAATTACGCGAAATTATCAGTAATGGCTTGGATACGCCGTTAAATCTTTACCACGCAGGCACCAATGGTCTTTATTACCAACAAGTTTTGATTCAGATTCCTGATGAAGTGGTGCAATCGCCGTATTTCAATCTTTTATCGATTTTGATGGGTGAAGTTGGTGCAGGTGAATACGACTACTTAGAGCTACAACAGTTGCAAACAGCTGTGAGTGGCGGTTTAGGTATGGGTGCATCGCTGCGTTCAAAAGTGGATGATAAAGGTCAAATTAGTGCTTGGCTAACGTTGACCACTAAATCATTGGTGAATAATCTTGAAGCCATTCGCTTATTGAAATTGGCTTTTGAACAGCTACGTTTTGATGAAAAAAATCGTATCGTAGAGTTATTGCAACAACGTAAAGCACGTTGGCAGTCACGTGTATCTGGTTCTGGTCATAGTTATGCAATGCAAATTGCAGGTCGGCAACATAGTGCATTGGCGCTACGTGATTATCATAATACAGGCCTAGGCGCGCTGAACTGGCTGTCAGAACTTGTCAGCAAAATTGAGCAAGACGACACGGCTTATAATGCCTTGATTGATGAGCTTAAGTTAATTCACAACCGTTTGCTTAAAGCACCAAAACAATTCTTGGTGGTGTGTGAGGAGCATCATTCAGACCGATTGGTTGAAGAAGTTCAAACCATTTGGGATAAAGTGGCGATTGATGATAACCCACATGCTTTAACTCAAGTGAATTTTGCAGATAGCAACAATGACGAAGCTTGGCTCATTCAAGCCAATGTTCAGTTCTGCGCTTCAGCATATCCTGCGGTGGAAGTGTCACATCCAGATGCAGCACCTTTAATGATTTTGGCGGCTTATCTACGTAATGGCTTCTTGCATAGCGCGATTCGTGAAAAAGGTGGTGCTTATGGTGGCGGAGCAAGCTATGACGGCAATGCATGTTCATTCCGTTTCTATAGCTACCGTGACCCACGTTTAGCTGAAACGTTTAAAGATTTTGACGCAAGTGTGCAGTGGCTACTGAATGCTGAACAACAACCTCATCAGCTAGAAGAAGCGATTTTGGGTCTAATTGCCAGCATGGATAAACCGGGGTCACCAGCGGGTGAAGCCATTACAGCTTGTTATGCTTTATTGCATAAACGCACGCCAGCTTTCCGTCAAATGTTACGTGAACGTCTGTTGAATGTGACTTTGGAAGATCTAAAACGTGTTGCTGTGGCGTATTTGGTTGAACAACAACCGACAAAAGCTGTGGTTGCACCGGTGGCTAAGCGAGATGCTTTGGTTGAGCTTGGTTTCGAAATAAAACAAGTGAATTAAAACAAAAAAGGGGTTTTTATGGCGTTCAAATCTCTTGAGCGTACGACATTGCAACTGAGCCTCATTGCGCTCAGTTCAATGTATGTCAGTACTGTAAATGCACAAAATGCGGATGTGGCTGCTAAGCCTGCAACCGCAGAAGCATGTGTGGCACTTGAGTCAAATGCAGAGCGATTATCGTGTTATGACGCTTTGTTTAAAGTGCAACCTGCTGAAAAAGAAATGTTGGTCTCTGAGCGTCAAGCTGCCCAAGAAATCAAACCTGAACCGACAGAGAAGCTAACTTTCAAAGAAAAAGTCAGTCATGCGTTTACGGATCGTTTATTTGCTGTAGAAGCACCGAACCTCAATCCAAATCTTTCATTATTGGATAGTCGTTGGGAACTTTCTCCAGAAAGTAAATTGGGGACGTGGAATATTCGCGGCTATCAACCTGTGTATTTAATGCCGGGATATTGGACTTCGGATAAAAATGAACGTCCATCAAGCCCGAATGAAAACAACACGGTACAAGCCGATCAGGAACAAAACCTGAAATCGATGGAAGCCAAGTTCCAATTGTCATTAAAAACCAAAGCTGTTGAAAACTTATTTGGTGATAATGGTGATATCTGGTTGGGCTATACCCAGTCTTCTCGTTGGCAAGTCTACAACGAAGACGAATCACGACCATTCCGTGAAACCAACTATGAACCTGAAGCTAGTCTGGTTTTTCGTACCAACTATGAACTCTTAGGTTTGAATTGGCGTATGTTGGGTCTAACCTTTAACCATCAGTCTAATGGACGTTCTGATCCCTTATCGCGGAGTTGGAACCGTGTCATGTTAAATCTAGGATTTGAACGTGATAATTTTGCACTGATGTTACGTCCTTGGTATCGTTTCGAAGAAGATACCAAAGATGATAACAACCCAGATATTACCGATTATGTGGGACGTGGGGATTTAACAGCGTTTTATCGTCATAAAGATCATGACTTTAGTTTGATGTTACGTCATTCATTGAAAGGTGGTGATGATTCACATGGTGCGGTGCAGTTCGATTGGACTTTCCCAATCAATGGTAAATTACGCGGCACAGTTCAATTGTTTGATGGCTATGGTGAAAGCCTGATTGACTATAACCATCGGGCAACCTATGTCGGTGTCGGTGTGTCATTAATGAATTGGTTTTAATGATTGCTCAATAATTAATTTACGGACGTAAAAGTAATTTCGCATTTTTAAGATGCTTTTAAGTCTAATCGACGGAGTCTTATATCTAGGGATTGAATAAAGGGATTAGCCTTCGGCTGGAGGTACTTTTGTTTCGGCAAAAGTACCCAAAACCATTGTCATCCGCAAAACTCGCTCTCTAGCGTCTATTTATTTAAAGTATCGCAAAAACATTTTTGATTAGAAGTCATCCTGTCTCAAACACTTGCGGATGACCTTACCGCGTATCGTTCTTTCATTTGAATCAAATTACGCTTCTGATGTTACTATGTAACATCAGTAAATAAAAAAACCATGCTATGGCGTGGTTTTTTTATAACTGTGAGAAAATGTACAAATCAACCAATCTGAATCTCAGAAGGTGGGTGTTTTAAGCGACTCTTCTTCGGTGTGGCAATCAGATAAGCCAGTGTTAAGGGTCCAAGTCGACCTGCGAACATTAATAACATCAGGGCAACTAAACTAGCAGGTTGTAAGTCACTGGTGATGCCACGAGATAGGCCTACTGTACAGGCAGCGGATACCGCTTCGAACAACAAATCTAAAAAGCGTTTATCAGGTTCGAGAAGCAATAGACTGAAAAAGCCAATGAAAATCAACGTTACTGTAATGAAAATCACCGCTAATGCTTTAAAGGTCGTTTTTTCAGAAACAGAGTGGTTAAACACACGCAGTTCATCTTCACGTCTTAAAAAACTGACCACACTGAGTACAACAATAATAAACGTCCCGACTTTGATGCCACCAGCTGTACTGAGAGAACCACCACCAATAAACATCAGTAACATCGTGATCAGTGAAGATGCATCGCTCATGCTTTCCATGGGTAAGCTGTTAAAACCCGAAGAGCGCGGAACAGTTGCATGGAACCAAGCATTTAGGGCTTGGTCACCAAGTGACATCGTAGCTAAGGTAGCAGCATTATTAGCTTCTAATAACCAAATGGTGATGAAGGCAAAGACATTTAAACCCGCAATAGTCGATAAAATCAGCTTGCTATTGGTACTGAGTTTTTTCCAACTTTTATTGCGCTTAATGTCCATCAGTACCAAAAAGCCGATACCCCCAATAATGTAAAGCATACTGATGGTAAACGTAATGAAATAACGGTCAGCAAAGCTCATTAAACTATTGGGAAATAATGAAAATCCACCATTATTAAATGCTGAAACACTATAAAAGGCAGCATAAAACAGGGCCTGGTTAAAATTGTATTCTTGCATCCAAGCGATGGTCAAAATAACCGTTCCCACCATTTCAAAAAATAGCGAATACAGCAGTACGCCTTTGATGGTCATGGTCACTTTGGCAAGGCTGGTTTGTCCAATGGTTTCTTGAGCCATAATCTGTTGTTTTAGCCCAATTTTAGGGGACAAACTCATAGCGGCCAATATCGCAAAGGTCATAAAACCGAGACCACCGCATTGTAGTAAACCCATAATCACGACTTTACCAAACACCGTATAGGCTTCGCCGACATTTACAACTGAAAGTCCTGTAATGGTTACGGCAGAGGTCGCTGTAAAGAGGGCATTGATCCAACTTAAATCGCCATGATGTGAATATGGGAGCTTTAACAGCAAGGTGCCAATGATAATTAGCCCAAGAAAACCCAATGCCAAAATACTGGGTGGGCTAAGATTAATGGTATTACGCTGTTTATTGTGCAGTTTCATGTTTTTCTACTGTCATCTTGCGCGATTGTGTGCAAATAGACACGACGCTGATTACAAAGTTGCTTTAAAGTGTTTAGCCAGTCGACGTAAATGTTCGAGTAAACCTTCAACCACTAAAATATCGCCTGTTTGTAAAATCAGGTTCGGATCTAAACTATATTGAAGCTGGGTGCCACGTTTATGCAAAATCGCCTTCACTTCAGGGACATGACCCATTATTTGATTTAGACGCGTGCCTTGTTGTGATTCTTTAATTTCAACTTTCACCAAATAATGATCATCTTCGAGCACCATGTAGCGACTCACCATCGGATAACTCAGTGACTGGGCAACACGGACGCCCATATCTTCTTCAGGATGGATGATTTTGCTGATGCCTAAATGGGTTAAAATCATGTGATGCGCTTTGGACTTGGCTTTGGCCCAAATTTTGTTGATCCCCATGTTTTTAAGATGGAGCACACATAAGATGCTGGCTTCAATATCTTCACCAATTGCGACTACGACTGCTTCACAATTTTGAATATTGAGTTCTTGTAAAACGTGTTCATCTGTTGCATCAGCAATCACTGCATGGGTTAGTTGGTCCGAAATACTTTCAACAAACTTTTTGTTGCTATCGATTCCAATGACATCGTGTTTTAAACCCATGAGTTCAGTGGCTACAGTTGCGCCAAAACTTCCTAAGCCAATCACAGCGAATTGTGCCATGCCGTATTCCTAAATTATTCTAAAGTTATTGAATATGTTGATGTTAGCTTGTTCAGCCTAGAGCGGCTATGAAAATTTACATAATCCATCTAAACCGAAAAGCTCTAATTTTTAATTTCTTCAGTATTTTGATAGGCATAAAGTTCAGCAATATTGGGGCAATTTTCCATAACTTGTTGGTATTTAAAAATTTCATAGCCTAGTTTATTTTTTAGAATATATTGAAATTGATGTTGATCTTCTTTAATGACATTAAGAGTGGCTTTACGAACAAGCTCGGAATTGTTCTTTAAACGGTTTAAGCCATCGCATGAAAATTCACGGATAATGGTTTGAACAGATTCGGGAGCGGTTTGATCACTTAGCTCATCAAAGCGAATATATACAATGTAATTTGGATATTGATTCAACATTTCAGCCTGCGCGGTATAGCCGTAAATATTTTCTAGATTTTGCGTACGTGACTGATTTGGAATTTGTTTCATACTTTGACGAATCTTATCTTCCTCTTGCTTAAGTTGATAAGCCGGATATACATAAAAATATCCACCTAAACCCACAATGACGATCATAAATAAGGCATAAAAATTCAATTTTAAATATCCATTTTGTTTTATTTTCAATGGATTATAGGGTATGGTTAAATTAACAACAATGACAGCGTTGATGAATTTATTTATTTTGATTCAGGAAATAGTTGATGCAAATAAAAAAGCTGGAACCTAGATCCCAGCTTTCATATAGAAATTTTACTTATTTCAAGAAACGTTGATAACCGAGGTTATTGGTAATCTCAATATATGGATAGGTAATATTTTCCAATGTTTCAATTAAACCATCTGGGTTTTGTTTCGCATCCGTTGCTTCCATACCCACCAATACACGACCTTCAGCAGCACCGTGGTTACGGTAGTGGAATAGGGTGATGTTATGCGTTGGGCCTAGACGTTCTAAGAAAGTCAGTAATGCGCCCGGACGTTCGGGGAATTCCACGCGGAATAGGCGTTCATTTTCGATATCGGCATGACCGCCAATTAAATAACGGATATGGAGTTTAGCCACTTCATCGTCTGAAAGATCGTCTACATCGTATTGGAATTTTAATGTTTCAAAAATTTCCTGACGTTCTTTTTCGCCATTTTTGAGACTGATACCCACAAATACTTGAGCGGCACTTGAGTTGCTTGCGCGGTAGTTAAACTCAGTGATGTTACGGCCTTGTAGCGCGCGGCAGAATTGGAGGAATGAACCTTTTTCTTCTGGAATGGTCACAGCAAAGATCGCTTCTTTGCGTTCACCCAGTTCAGTACGTTCTGCAATGTAGCGCAGACGGTCAAAGTTCATATTGGCGCCGCATACAATCGACACCATATTTTTGCCTTCTAGACCATGCTCTGCAACATACTTCTTGATACCTGCAAGCGCCATTGCACCAGATGGTTCAACAATGCTACGGCATTCATCAAAGGTATCCTTAATGGCTGCACAGATTTCATCGGTATTTACCAGTACAACTTCACGCTCAACAATAGGGCCTGAGTTATCTGATTTTTGTAGCTGAATCACTTCAAATGGTTTTTCACCAATTTGAGCAACTGCTGTACCGTCGGCAAATAAACCTACAGATGGAAGAATGACACGTTCATTAGCTTCAAAGGCTGCTTTTAAACATGCTGATTCGTCATATTCAACAGGAATGACTTTAACATGCGGTGCCACATCACCAAGATAAGCAGCTACACCGGCAATGAGACCGCCACCGCCCACAGCAACAAATACATAGTCTACATCACGCCATTGACGCAAAATTTCGTTGGCAATGGTTCCTTGACCGGCCATAACGAGTTCGTCGTCATAAGGTGGAATAAAGGTCATACCTTCATCTTTTGCACATTGGATTGCGTATTTATTGGCTACGTCAAAAGAATCGCCATGCAGAACCACTTCACCGCCTAAGCGTTTAACCGCTTGTACTTTAATGTCTGGTGTGGTTTTAGGCATAACGATAATGGCGCGAATACCCAACTTTTTACCAGATAACGCCACGCCTTGAGCATGGTTACCTGCAGAAGCAGTAATAACGCCACGTTCCAACTGAGATTTCGGTAATTGACTAATACGGTTGTAGGCACCGCGTAGCTTGAAAGAAAAGACAGGTTGTAAATCTTCGCGTTTAAAGCGAATGTTATTGTTTAGTTTTTCACTAATTCGTGGCGCTGCTTCGAGTGGGGTTTCGATTGCAACGTCATAGACCGTTGCCTGTAATATTTGTCGAACCAAACGAGACAGCATGTTAATTTTCCATCTAACAGTTTAAAATAGGGGTTTATTGTAACAAACCCCTGTACATTTGGGCTGAAAAATCAGCGTCTAATGTCAAAAAATAGTTGAGCCAAGTTATGAGTCTGTATGCAACCCAAGATGAAAAGAAACAAGCTGCCGCAAAAGCTGCGTTAAAGCATTTGCCAAAGGGCGGTATTTTGGGTGTTGGTACAGGAAGTACTGTGAACTTCCTCATCGAATTATTGCCAGAGCTTCAACTCGAAGCTGCTGTTGCGAGTTCTGAAGCAACTGCACAACGTTTGAAAAAATTAGGCATTGAAGTGGTTGATATGAACCACGTTGGCGGTTTAGATGCCTATGTAGATGGCGCTGATGAAATCGACCGTCATATGCACATGATTAAAGGCGGCGGTGCTGCGTTGACTCGTGAAAAAATCGTTGCTTCAATTGCAAAAAAATTCGTATGTATCGTAGATGATTCTAAATGGGTTGATCAGTTAGCACGTGAATTTCCGCTTCCTATAGAAGTGATTCCAATGGCACGTTCTGCTGTGGCACGTAAAATCGTTTCTTTAGGCGGCGACCCTGTATACCGTGAAGGCGTAGTAACAGATAACGGTAATGTAATTTTAGACGTACACAACTTAAATATCCTAAATGCATTGGAACTTGAAAAGACTTTGAATGACATTCCAGGTGTAGTGTGTAACGGTATCTTTGCTCTAAACAAAGCGGATATTGCTGTTGTTGCAACTGATAACGGTATTGAAGAGCGTACTGCGGTTTAATCTATAGAAAATTTAATTGTAAATTGAGTTTCGATTTATATTAAATTTCTAATGGAAGTTCCCTCTCCTTTGAGGAGAGGGTTAGGGAGAGGTCAATTTAAAAGTCCCCTCATCCTAACCTTCTCCCTAAGGGAGAAGGGACTCCTAATATATTTTTGAAAATATTTAAAATTCAATTTTATGCATTATTAATAAGCTTTTAAAAAGAATAAATGACACCAAACCTTCCTGAAATTCAAATCACTCGGAAATTACGTGCCACACGCCTAAGACTCCGTGTAGAACCAACTCAAATCAAATTAACGGTTCCGCAGTTTTGTACTCAGCGCCAAGTTCAAGATTTTTTGAAACAATCAGAACAATGGATGATTGAGACATGGCAAAAGCAGCAAGCAAAAGCTGGGCAAATTGATAAGACACTTCCAACTGAATTAAAGCTATTCAATCTAGAGCAGCCTTTACAGGTTGTGTATCACGCCCAAAAACATTCATTCATCTTAGATGAAGAAAAGCATCAGCTTTTCATTAGTAATCGACAACCTGAGCAATATTTAAAAAGTTTTGTGATTGCATATGCTAAAAAAAATTTACCGATTTATTTAAAGCAACTGAGCAGTGAAATAGGTCTGAGATTTAATCAATGCGCAGTTCGTCAGCCCAAAACACGCTGGGGCAGCTGTTCTGCCAAGCATGACATTATGTTGAATAGTGGGCTGGTGCTTTTTCCGTTGGAAATCACACGATATGTAGCTGTACATGAGTTAGCACATACCAAGCACTTTGATCATAGCCCAAACTTTTGGGCAGAAGTTCAAAAACATGATGTTCATTTCCAACAGCATCGGAAAATTTTAAAAACGACGCCGATGCCGTGGTGGTGGGGTATTTCCTAACATCCAATTAAGATGGGTAATTACATTTAGAAAAATAGCCTAAGTAAATTATTTATTTAAAATATAAACAATCTTAGCCCATTGTTCCAAAACCATCACTATAGCCGTCATAACTTTGCGCCAAAAAATGCAGTTTTCTTTCAATTTCTATTACATTTTCAAAAGATGGAATAATGACTTTAGAACACTCGCAAGTCCAACTCCTATCTTCATCATCTTGATATATCGACGCTTTAAAACCCATATTAAAGACTTCTTGTGAGATTTGAATTGCCGCCCCTTGGTTGGGCAACCAAAGCTGAAAATCAAATAGACGAGGTTGAGTTAAATCAAGTCCCGCATTGGACATTCTATTTAGTGTATTAAGTGTTGAGGCTTCATCAATTTCGTTTTGCATAAAGGGGGGATCTTTTTTGTTATTTGTGATGAAAAATAGCAAATCAATGCAAGAAATCAAGTGATTAAAGACCAGTGGCATATAATTTTAGAAAGAAGTGCTGATGCTTTAAGATGTTAAAAAAACAGTCAAATCCAAGCAAAACAGTTCAGAAAACCGTAACTTCCTGTCATACTACGCAGTCATCAAATGGATACTTTGAATAGAGGTAAAGAGCGTGATTTCAGTAGGTATTGTCGGCGGTACAGGTTACACAGGTGTTGAATTACTGCGTATTTTACTGCGACACCCAAATGCAGAAGTGAAAGTTTTAACTTCGCGTACTGAAAATGGCCGCCGTGTGGATGATATGTTCCCAAGCTTGCGTGCACATACAGACCTTTGCTATTCAGATCTAAATATTGAAGAACTAAAACAATGTGACGTTGTATTCTTTGCGACGCCGCACGGTGTTGCAATGAAACACGCAGAAGAGTTAGTTGCTGCAAATACTAAAGTGATTGACCTTGCTGCTGACTTCCGCTTGCAAGACTTAGCTCAATTTGAGAAATGGTATGGCCTCGACCATGCTTGCCCAGAATTATTAAAAGATTCAGTTTACGGTTTGTCTGAATTAAACCGTGAAAAAATTCAAAAGGCTTCAGTGATTGGTAACCCAGGTTGTTACCCAACAACTGTTCAGCTCGGTTTAGCGCCAGTATTAAAAGCTGAAGGATTAGTGAAACCTGAAAGCATTATTATTGATGCAAAATCAGGTGTGTCTGGTGCAGGTCGTAAAGCCAGCCTGGGTATGATCTATTCTGAAAATGCAGATAACTTTAAAGCTTATGGTGTAGCGGGTCACCGTCATCATCCTGAAATTGTAGAAGCCTTAGAAAATATTTCAGGTCAAAAAGGTGTGTTTAACGAAATTTTATTCGTACCGCATTTAGTACCGATGATTCGTGGCATGCTCAGCACTATCTATATTGATTTGACAGACGCAGGTGCTTCTGCGGATTTACAAAGCATATATGAACAGTTCTATGCCAATGAGCAGTTTGTAGATGTGATGCCTGCAGGTAGCTCACCTGAAACACGTACTGTGCGTGGTGCGAACCAATTACGTATTGCGATTTGCAAACCTCAACCGAAAAAATTAGTGATTTTGGTGGCTCAAGACAACTTGGTGAAAGGTGCAGCAGGTCAAGCCGTACAAAATATGAACTTGATGTTTAGTTTTGCTGAAAATGCAGGACTTCAAGGCATTGGCTTATTACCATAAGAAACGATTTAAAACTTCACACACATTTAAAACTGGATTTTAATGTGTGCCTTGAGTGAATTAAAAATAAGAGATGACGATGTCGAATACAGAATCTAATTTCAAGTCAGAATCTGAAAACAGTGAAAAAACGCCTTTTATGAAGACGAATATGCCACTGGCGATTGGTGCAGTTGTACTTGCATTGAGCAGCGGTTTGCTCGGATATAGTATCGGTCATCGTCAGGGCTTAACTGTGGTCGGTTATGATGCAGATGCAGAGCAACTTGTTGATGTGGTGCAAAAGCAAAAAACTGAATTAGCAGGCCTAAATAAAAGTTTGAATGCGGCAATCCAAGAGCGTGATGTCGCTGTAAGTAATTCAAATGATTTATATTTGGCTGTTAAAAAAGCACGTGATGATCAAGAATTAACTGGTAATTTGAGTGTTTTGTATCGTGAAGTATTGCGCCAACGTGGTGGTATGCCGCTTGCAGTACAACATTTAGCGATTAAACCGTTACCTGAAAATGCGTATGAATACCAACTTGATCTCGTTCAAGTAAGTCCGTCAAAAAGTAATGTATCTGGAAGTGTTGAGCTGCGTCTAATTAAGGGTACAGAAGTACTTGCAGTGCCTTTAGAAGACAAAAACTTTAACTTTAGCGAAAGTGAGCGACTCACTGGACGTTGGACCATGCCAAAAGGCTTTAGTCCAGACTTTATTGAAGTGCGTTTAAGCGGTTCTAAACCCGTTATTCGCCGTTTTAGCTGGTCGAAAGGTCAGCCTGTTGAAAATCAATCTGCCTTCCTTTCAGAAATTCCTCAAACTGAAGCAAGTGCAAACTAAGTGTGAAACCTAAATCCTATGCGAACCAATAAGCGTCAAACGTGTTTATCTGACATTAAAAATTCATTTTACCAATCTGGTTTAGTGGACTGGCATCTAAACCCGACTCTCAGCCAAGGTACGCAGGATGATGGTGATTCAGACATTCAAGTATTGACTGCGCCACCTGAGTTAAAGCGTCCTCCTATGTATGCTGTCGTTTTAATGAACGATGATTACACCCCAATGGACTTTGTAATTGAAATTTTACAACAATACTTTGCTTTGAATCTTGACCAAGCCACTCAAGTAATGCTAACTGTACATTATGAAGGAAAGGGTGTTGCAGGGGTTTATCCGCGAGACATCGCAGAGACTAAAGCAAATCAGGTCAATAATTACGCTCGGTCGCAAAGTCATCCATTACTTTGTCAGATTGAGCCAAAAGATTAATAAGGGGATTACATGCTCAGTCGTCAATTAGAAGTATCACTACGTTTGGCTGTCAGCATGGCTCGTCAAAAGAGACATGAATTTTTGACGGTAGAACATTTATTATTGGCTTTACTGGATAATGATTCCGCTGTTAATGCATTGAAAGCATGTGGCGCAGACATTATTGTGCTTCGCAAAGAACTTGAAGAATACGTAGAACAACATACCCCTAAGCTTGGCGAAAATAGCGATCAAGCGCCACATCCTACAGAAAGTTTTGATCGTATTTTGCAGCGTGCAATTTTCCATGTGCAATCGAGTGGTAATGACCGCACTGTAGAAGGTGCAGACATTTTAGTTGCGATGTATTCAGAGCGTGATTCATTTGCGGTGTATTTACTTAAACGCCATCAAATCAACCGTTTGACATTAACGCAGTATTTGTCTCATGGCACACGTAAAGACGAAGTCCAAGCCGAAGAAGAAATCGAAGAGCTCGATGGTGAAAACACCACGTCTTCAAATTCTGGCCCATTAGAGCTATATACGACCAATCTGAATGTTGAAGCTCAAAAAGGCAAAACAGATCCACTGATTGGTCGTGAAAAAGAGATTGAACGTACAGCTCAAATTCTATGCCGTCGCCGTAAAAATAACCCACTTTTGGTGGGTGATCCGGGTGTAGGTAAAACTTCGATTGCTGAAGGTTTGGCTTGGCTCATTGTAAATGGCAAAGCTCCTAAACCGCTTGAAAATGCAGAAGTATTTAGTTTAGACATTGGTGCTTTAGTTGCAGGAACTAAATACCGTGGTGATTTTGAAAAGCGTTTAAAACAACTGTTAAATGCATTGAAGAAAAAGCCCGAAGCTATTTTATTTATTGATGAAATTCATATGATCATCGGTGCAGGCTCAAGTATGGGCAGCACGATGGATGCATCGAACCTCATCAAACCAGCTTTGGCGAATGGTACTTTACGTTGTATCGGTTCAACGACTTTCCAAGAATACCGTCAAGTTTTTGAAAAAGATCATGCATTATCTCGTCGTTTCCAAAAAATTGATGTCAATGAACCATCTATTTCAGAAACGATTGATATTCTGCGTGGCTTAAAAGGCAAATTTGAAGAATTCCATCATGTGAAATACGAAGATCAAGCGTTGGTTTCTGCGGTTGAACTATCAGCGAAATTTATCAATGATCGTTTCTTACCTGATAAAGCCATTGATGTGATTGATGAAGCTGGTGCGCAGCGTCGTTTAAAAGCTGAGCAAGATGATACAGTCATTTCAGTTGAAAACATTGAAGATATCGTTTCGAAAATTGCGCGTATTCCACCGAAAACTGTCTCTAAAGATGACAAGAGCGTTCTTGAAAATCTTGAGCGTGATCTGAAACGTGTGGTGTTTGGTCAAGATGAAGCGATTGAAGCGCTTGCATCGGCGATTAAATTATCTCGTGCAGGTCTTAAAGCACCAGATAAGCCAGTGGGTAATTTTGTCTTTGCGGGTCCTACAGGTGTGGGTAAAACTGAAGTCACTAAGCAATTGGCAAAATTATTAGGCGTTGAACTTGTACGTTTCGATATGTCGGAATACATGGAACGTCATGCCGTATCTCGTTTAATTGGTGCGCCTCCGGGTTATGTAGGTTTTGATCAAGGTGGTTTGTTGACCGACGCGATTCATAAAAATCCGCATTGCGTACTTTTACTAGACGAAATTGAGAAAGCGCATCCAGATGTCTTTAATTTGTTATTACAAATTATGGATCATGGTTCATTAACGGATAACAATGGTCGTAAGTCTGACTTCCGTAACGTCGTGTTAGTGCTGACTACCAATATTGGTGCAGAATCAATTTCACGTGTGAGCATTGGTTTCATGGATCAAGATAACAGTAATGATAACCAAGACGCGATGAAAAAAGCCTTCTCTCCGGAGTTCCGTAACCGCTTAGATGGTGTTATTCAATTTAAAGCATTGCCAACAACTGTCATTGAAAGTGTGGTTGA
Source organism: Acinetobacter sp. YH12129 (assembly GCF_013418685.1). Taxonomy (NCBI): domain Bacteria; kingdom Pseudomonadati; phylum Pseudomonadota; class Gammaproteobacteria; order Moraxellales; family Moraxellaceae; genus Acinetobacter; species Acinetobacter sp. YH12129. The sequence goes on along the minus strand of NZ_VPBP01000012.1, from coordinate 7,339 downwards.
TAAGTTTTTAACAGAGCTTCAGGCACAGTTAGATGACAAAAAAGTGGTTCTTGAGGTTGACCAAGATGCACGCGAATGGATGGCAGAGCAAGGATACGATCGCTTGATGGGCGCTCGTCCAATGCAGCGTTTAATTCAAGAGCATTTGAAGAAACCGCTTGCTGAAATGATTTTGTTTGGCGAGCTTGCGGAACATGGCGGTAATGTTGGTGTTTCAGTGAAGAAAGAAAATGGCAAAGCTGTGGGCTTAAAACTCGAAGTGTTTGAAGACCAAACCGCTGAACCTGCTTAAGTAATTTAATTAACGAAAAACCCGTGCTTGCACGGGTTTTTTATATTTATTCGACGCTAGATTTGGGTTTCTCAATGATGGACATACCATTAACAAAAGTGCTGACCACATTTGGTTTATTTGCACTGACAGCATTGATGGAAATTTTAGGCTGTTACTTCCCATATTTGATTTTAAATCAGAAAAAATCGCAGTGGTTATGGATTCCAACAGCGCTTGCATTGGCTGCATTTGTTTGGTTATTGACGTTGCATCCAGCAGCTTCGGGTCGTATCTATGCAGCCTATGGCGGAATCTACATTTTCTCTGCATTGCTGTGGTTGCGTTTTGTCGATCACGTAGTTCTAACACGTTGGGATATGCTAGGTGGCGTCATTGTGTTGGTGGGCGCAGCTGTGATTGTATTACAGCCTCAAGGTTTAATTCGTTAAGTTAAACAATGCAAAAGTTAAACCAAGAGCTGTAAGAAATTAGATATTTATTTAAATTTGCACTCTGTATTTTTAATGATAATTTCGTATTGATTGCTACCCGAGCTTAGATCCATTTCAATTTTATATGGATTAACACGTTGAAATTGATGCTCGAATAGTAATTCACAGTTTTGGAGTGAATTATGCTTGATGAGTTGCTTCACCTTATGTTCACCGACTGATTGTTCAAATTGCGCAAAATCAGGGGTGGTGATAATACCATCAATTTCAATCTTATCCGCTTCAATTTCCATTTTTTCCATCAACATATTCTGATCAACTTGATAGGGAAGAGTGCGTGAATCTTCATCACTAATGGCAGCCAGTATTTCGTTTAAACCTGTTTTATTTTTAATTTTAAAATTGCTATCTAAAATCTGATTTTTCACCAAGTATTGATCTAATTCACTTGGTTCACCAGCAAAGCTAAAAGTAGATAAGCTCAATCCAAGAGCCAATAAGCAAATATTTCTTAAACGCATAATCTTAATCACTTATAAAAGTTATGGTTTTATTAAAGCATGCAAAAACAAAAAAAGCACCCGAAGGTGCTTTTTTATCTAAGTAAAACCTTAGTCTTTTTTAAGATTTTCGTTAATTAAGAATTCAACAAGTGCTTTTTGTGCATGTAAGCGATTTTCAGCTTCATCCCAAACCACAGCATTTTTGTGGTCAAGCATATTTTCAGAAATTTCTTCGCCACGATGCGCAGGTAAGCAGTGCATAAATAGGCAGTCAGCGTGAGCAAGATCCATCAGGCGTTCATTCACTTGATAATCAGCAAACGCTTTTTCACGAATTTTTTGCTCTTCTTCTTGGCCCATACTTGCCCAAACATCTGTAACGATTAAATCTGCATTAACTGCAGCATCTTCGGCAGAATCAACAAGTTCCACACAGTGTGCAAATTCAGATAAAAATTCTGCTTTAGGTTCATAGCCCTTAGGTGCAGCGATTTTTAATTTAAAGCCCCACATATGAGCCGCTTCAATATATGAGTTACACATATTGTTGCCATCACCAATCCAAGCAACCGTTTTACCTTCAATAGAACCACGGTGTTCAACAAATGTTTGAACATCGGCAAGTAATTGGCAAGGGTGGTGATCATCTGTTAATGCATTGATGACAGGAACTTTTGAATAAGAAGCAAAACGTTCAACAATGTCATGACCAAAAGTACGAATCATCACAATATCAAGCATGCTTGAAATCACACGTGCAGAATCTTCTACTGGCTCGCCACGACCTAATTGAGAGTCGCGAGATGAAAGGAAAATTGCGCTACCACCAAATTGGCTCATTCCTGCTTCAAACGATACACGTGTACGGGTGCTCGATTTCTCAAAAATCATGCCCATGACTTTACCAACGAAAGGTTGGAAAACTTCATTGTTATGCTGTTTGCGCTTGAGTTCGATACCGCGCTGTACAATTTGGTTAAGTTCTAAAGTCGATAAATCGCGTAAAGTTAGAAAGTGACGTAGAGCCATTGTTACTCCACAATAATTGCTGAATCAAAGAACAAAACAACAATTAGTTGTTGGTTGGTTAGAGAAAAAGGAATCGATTAATATACTATAAGAGAGGTAAATTGCAAAAAATCTAGCGCTTTTGGTGACCGTCTAGGAAACGATCGACGCAATAACTGATGTAATTGATTGTTTCTTGATCATTTTCATCAATGCTGATGCCCATGAGAACGCGCCATTCTAAATTACGCAGAATCCCAAAATAAAACTGAGCCGAAAACAGCGGGTTTTCACAATACAGCAAACCGTGTTGATGTGCTTGATATAAAATTTCGGCAACGGTGTTCTGAATTTGTTTCGGACCTTGCTCATGAATATAACGTGCTATTTCAGGATTACGTCCTGTTTGTTCTAAGACTAACCGCATAAATGCCGCATTTTCAGGCATCACGATATGCTGATGAAAGTCACTTAAAGTATTGATGAGATAAGCACGAATATCGGTGTCAGGGCTCACCGTAAATGGTAGGCAAATATCTTTGAAAAATAAGCAGCGACGATAGTCACAAATGGCCTTAAATAATCCGTCTTTATTACCAAAATATTTATAGATTGACGCTTTTGAACCACCTGCATGATTCACGATGTCATCTAATGAAACTGCATCAAAACCACGTTTTAAAAAAAGCTCCGTAGCACTTTCTAAAAGCGCAACACATCGTTCATGTCCGCGCCTCGTTTGTGGCTGGTCATGCGTTAGAGGTTCAATGTGTATTAAATCTTGCATAAAGTGATAATTTTTAACAAAAAAAGAGCTGATTTGACGATAATTATAGCAAAAAAATTAGTACTTTTCTGCTTTGCTTATAAATCAGAGATCTTTGACTAAAGAATAACAACAGATAGGTGACAAGTGAAATATTTGACTAAAGTTTTAGAGTTAATATTCTACAAAGCCATAGAGTTGGAAAAAAATATGGATATACTCAAACTTCGAAAATTAAAGTAAATGCCGTGGAAAGGAATATGACACAACAAACGTCTGCAGGCTTAAGATTTAGACAAGCATTGGAAGTAGAAAAACCATTACAAATCATTGGCACAGTAAATGCCTATGCAGCAATGATGGCAAAAGAAGTTGGCTATAAAGCCATATATTTATCTGGTGCAGGTGTTGCGAACTATTCTTATGGTTTACCTGACTTAGGCATGACCAGTTTAGACAATGTTTTGGAAGATGTTCGTCGTATTACTGAACGTGTAGATACGCCATTACTTGTCGATATCGATACAGGTTGGGGCGGTGCATTTAATATTGCCCGCAGTGTGAAGCAAATGATTGCAGCAGGTGCAGCAGCGGTTCATATTGAAGACCAAGTCGCACAAAAGCGTTGTGGTCACCGTCCGAACAAAGAAATCGTGTCACAACAAGAAATGGTTGACCGTATTAAAGCGGCTGTTGATGCAAAAACCGATTCAAACTTTGTGGTGATGGCGCGTACAGATGCATTACAAAAAGAAGGTTTGCAAGCAGTGATCGACCGTGCATGTGCCTGTGTAGAAGCAGGTGCAGATGCGATCTTTGCTGAAGCAATGACTGATATTACCATGTACAAAACTGTCTGCGATGCTGTTGGTGTCCCTGTACTGGCAAACATTACAGAGTTTGGTGATACCCCTTACTACACCAAAGAAGAACTAGGCGAGCAGGGTATTGCAATGGTGCTTTACCCATTATCACCAACACGTGCAATGCAAAAAGCGGCACTCGAAGTAATGCATGCGATCCGCAATGACGGTACACAAGTCAATGTACTGGATAAAATGCAACAACGAAAAGAACTCTATCAATTCCTCGATTATCACACTTTTGAAAACACCTTAGATAAATTGTTCACTGAAGGAAAATAAAAAATGGCTGAAGGAAAAGTACTCACGGGCGCAGGACTGCGCGGACAAGTAGCGGGTAAAACTGCACTTTCAACTGTAGGCAAAAGTGGTGCGGGCTTAACCTATCGTGGTTATGACGTTCAAGACTTGGCAGAAAACTGTCAGTTTGAAGAAGTCGCGTACCTGATTTTCTTTGGTGAATTGCCAACAACAGAACAACTAGCAGCATACAAAGCCAAACTCAAATCATTGCGTCAATTGCCGCAAGCATTGAAAGAAGTATTAGAACGTATTCCTGCTGACTCACACCCAATGGATGTGATGCGTACAGGCGTTTCAATGTTAGGTAACCTTGAAACTGAAAAATCATTCGATGAACAACAAGATGTTGCAGATCGTATTTTGGCAACGCTTCCTGCGATCATTTGCTACTGGTACCGTTTCAGCCATGATGGTGTACGTGTAGAAGAAAACACCGATGATGATTCAATCGGCGCTCAATTCCTACATTTACTGCGTGGCGAAAAACCAAATGAATTGCACGAGCAAGTGATGAACGTATCACTGATTTTGTATGCAGAGCATGAGTTTAACGCATCTACATTCACAGCGCGTGTATGTGCATCAACATTGTCAGATATGCATTCATGCATCACAGGTGCAATTGGTTCACTACGTGGCCCATTACATGGCGGTGCGAACGAAGCTGCGATGGAAATGATTGAAAACTGGACGTCTCCAGAAGAAGCTGAACGTGAAATGCTCGGCAAACTTGAGCGTAAAGAAAAGATCATGGGCTTTGGTCATGCGATCTATAAAGACAATGATCCACGTAATGGCATCATCAAAATTTGGTCTGAACGCCTAGCAAAAGACGTCGGTGATACTGTGCTTTATCCAGTATCAGTACGCTGTGAAGAAGTGATGTGGCGCGAGAAGAAATTGTTCTGTAATGCAGACTTCTTCCATGCATCTGCATACCATTTCATGGATATTGCAACCAAATTATTCACGCCAATCTTTGTGATGAGCCGTGTAACAGGTTGGGCAGCGCATGTGATGGAACAACGTGCGGACAACCGTATTATTCGCCCAAGCGCGGACTATACAGGCCCTGAACTGCGTAAAGTGGTGCCGATTGCAGAGCGTTCTGCGGCATAATTTTAAAGTGAAATAAAAAAGCCTCAAAAGAGGCTTTTTTATTATTTGTTAATTGAGTTAACAATCTATTTGGTTAATAAAACAGGATCTTCGACGCTATATCCCGTTTCAAATGGAATCCCTAGATATTTAACAGTCACTAAATAAAAAGGCTTTTGCACTACACGATAAGTTTTAGAGATTTTTAAACCTTCTTTATACGTCTCAGCCTTTTGTATGGCGCTTTTATACTGCGAATTTTTAATACGATATTGATAGGTCCATTTATCAATGGTTTCATTCGGGTCATACCAAGATTTTGCAGTGCCATTCATGGTCGTTAATAACTGTATTCGGGCATTATTGTTATTTACTGGTGTTAGTTTGGCTAAACGCTTTTTAATTTTCGCGATTTCTTTATCAAACTGGGCACTGTCTTGGTCGTAATCAATCCGTTTTGTCTTAGGATTAATATATAAAGACTTCACTGTAATTAATTGCGTCGGCTTTTGGCTATTTAATTGATAATAATATAATTGTGGTAAACGACCACGACCATCTTCAAAATGACGCATTAAATAGATTTTTTGGTCTTTTTTATCAAAACCTAAAACCTCAATGGTTTGAGGGCCGCCTACCGTCGCGAAAGCAGAGCAGGACAGTAGGGTGCTAATTGCGAATGCATTGAAATGACGTAGCTGCATTTTCTTGTCCTGATAAGTAAATTCCTCAATACAGTATGCGATGCAAAATGATATTTAAATATGAAGATTATGTATGTTTTATTCTGCATTTAAGATGTCTAATACACTGTGAGCAACATTTTCAGTTAACTGATCTAGGCGTTCTAAAGCCGTACCTAAAATAAAATAATGATAATTATAGATACGACGGTCATGTAAGATTGAAATATAAAATGTACCTTCGGGTTTTTCTACGGTTGCACTGCCACCAGGTTTGAGTAATCCAGTGCAGGCCACCACAAAGTCTGCATGTAAAAATAGTTGTTGTCCTTGCTCAGCCATCGCTTGAGTCACTTCTGCGGATTCGGCCGTAAATTTTTCTATTAGTAGAGGATCTACTTTTAAAATTTCACGCTTGATTGATGGATCATAGCTCACTAGTCCACCTAATAAGATATCTGCACCACTATTCTTATAAATTGAAAATTGACTACATAAATAACCAGAGCTTGCACTCTCGATAAACGCGATAGTCATGGATTTTTGTTCTAAAGCATCGCAACACTGTTTAAGCATGTGCTTACCCCAAAGTAGAATGGTGAATGATCATTAGTATTCTTAAAATTTTAGCATTGATTTCGCTCGCCTGTAATTTCACTAAAAGTCTAAGTTGGTACTGTGTGTTGTGGAATTCACGAAAATAGCGTGATTGTTTAGAAGCTGTACGAAAATATGAAATAAAGGTTTCTTCGGAAGGAAAACGATGTTAAAACTTAAAATAAAGAGCGTAACAAAAGTAGGTTTATTTCAATGAAAACGACTGTTAAATATGTAGTATTAAAAAGCCTAGACTATCAATTGGGCACGCCACTTTTTCAAGAAGAATTAGACGCAGATAGCCTGTATTTTGATCAAATTCCGGCTGTAATTCAGTATCAAAATCATCAATTCAAAGTGAAAAGCAAAGAGTTAAAGCGTGTTTATTTGGCGGAAGAAAATGAAGACATGCAAACCATTATTGTGAAAGTACTTGCCGTTTAATTTCGATCAATTTGTAGTATTAATAATACAGTTCTCATTGAGTTGGGAACTGTATTTTTGTATTTGCCTGATTCAAACTTTAGATAAGTCTAGATTCAAAAGGGATATGTATTTTTTAATGATCACTTGATCCATAGCTCTAGCTATTCGACCAACGGCTATTTAATCCCCGAGATATTATTGAGTATAATTTATTTGTTTTTTCATGGGGGAAGAAATAATAGATCTCTTTCATAAATCAAAAAACGATCTTCTTTTTGGTTAATATTTGCACTCCGGATTTCTTAGCATTCGTGCATAATCTGCGGATGAAATACATCGATTCAAACAAGCTTTCTGATCCTCAGT
>NZ_VPBP01000011.1:0-94771 GCF_013418685.1 Acinetobacter sp. YH12129 | reverse complement strand
CAGATGAAATATTATTGGCGAGATTTTCAAGTCATGACAGCTGATAAAATAGAGCAATGGGTGGAGAAAGTATCAAACCAATTCGGAAAAGAATACATGTTTACTTTTTAATGACAACTTATATGTTTATAAATTTATAATAACGAGATGCATCATTTGTCATCCCTTTGATCTTTTTAAAGTCGTGAATGTTTTTCACTGATGGTGCATTGGTAGCGTGATTTTGTGGCACTGGAGCATTTGCAAAGCAATGCATACTCATTAGCAGGCAGCTGGTAATAACGATGTTTTTCATGGTTTGTGTGCTTTTAATAAATTGTAAACGTCAGGATATTTGGTTGAAAAGTCATTCTGTTCCATTTGTTTATAAACGTTACTATTGGGCTCGATTCCTGCATTCAGTAGTTTTTGAACCAAACTCACAGAAGGGTTACGGCCTTTGATATTGTCTAAAATTAAATTACCATCCACGCCCGTGTAATCGACTCCAATACTCAGCAAATAATCAAAAACGTCTTCAAGCCCCCAACCAATTGTTTTAGATTGCAAAGAGCTTTTTTCTTCATACGGGCCAAATTTATACGTAACGTGTGTTTGTAAAACATTTTCCGACTTGTAGAGTTTTAATTTTTCAATGATTTCGTTTTGATCTATTTTGCCTTCTGCATTGGTTAATGCGCCATTAATAATCATAGAGGATGAACGGCCATTGAGTGGTTTGCAATTTGCTTTAAATAAGCGTTTGGTTTTATCGGCAGTGCTTTGACTCAGTGCAATTTCGCAAAGTTTTTCTATTTCCCCTTTAGGCATTTTACTTTTTAGGATGGTTCCATTTTCAAAATCACGAACGATTGACTCCCAACCGTATTTACTTGCTGTTCGGTAATACTGTATTGCTTCTTCGCTCAATTTTTTGGTTTTTTTCGCTTGTATTTGAGTGTCATGATCGTTGGTTTCTGGAATAGAAGATTCTTGGTCATCATTCAATGCTGTTTGATTTGTCTGATTGGCATCGTGCTCAACAGTATTTGAAAGATTTGTCGGTAGGCTGGCTTCGGGTCTAAAAATGTAGATGAAGATACCGAGACATACTATGCACAGGCCAAAGAGTAAGATTATTTTTTTCATGTTTTAGTCTATTTTAAAATGAATCAAGAGCGTTTTTAAGGCGCTCTTGATAGGGAAGATTAAAATTTAAATGTGACATCAGCAATGAACTGTCGCCCAATTTCAGATCTAAGTCTGTTGGTCGACTCACTAATACCTGGGGTGGTATAGATATTATGTCGATTGGTAATATTGTTAATGGTTAAACCGAATATTGCTTTGTAGTCTTTAGAGAAATTCAAATCATAAGTGGTACGCATATCCCAACTAAATCGAGGTCTAATTGTATCTGTGGCATAGGCTTCCAACAGGACACCATCATGCTCAACTTTGTTTTTTAGTTTATACGTATCTTTATATTCAGATTTGTAGCTTAAGAAGTTATTAATCTTTAATGGTAAATTTGAAAACTCAATGTCCCAACCAAAACGAGCCGTCCAAGGCTGATTGAAATTTTCAACAGGACGTTCATTAAATTGGATGAGGCTGCCGTTAAAAATAATATCGCGATCTTCAGCAGCGGTATTACTGTTAACGTTATATGGCTCAGAATAGTCTAAATAATTTTTTTCCGATTCAGTGTAATCAAAGCCAAAGTTAAACCCGTGCAGAGAGTTTTTATATACGACTGGCAGCGTATTTCTGAGTGTGAGTGTGTAAATGTCAGCTTTTGCTTTACCACTATTACTATATTCAAAATGATCGATGGTATTGCTGGTTGTTGGATCAATAAAACGATTTTTTGTGATTTCATCTTTGCTATCGCGATTCACCCATTTCAGACCAAGGTTCCAGTTTTTAACTTGGCTATTAATGGCAAACACAATTTCGTCAGCATAAGGGGTCTTTAAATTGGCACGTTGAATATTGGAATTAGCTAATATTAAATCTGATAACCCAGTTTGAGTCCAATAGTCTTCAGTTTGATTTTTTGTGCGTTTTAAATTGTATTCCAAAAATGCAAGTTGATCTTGCAGTTCAGTGGCTAAGGTATAGTTTGCATAATATCGATTCCATCCCGTAGTGAAGGACAGAAGATCATTTTTTAGCGGTTTATAGTTAAAGGCAGTACGAGGTGCAATATTTAAATTTTTCGATAAGCTATCATAATCTGCACGTAAACCTAAACGCGCTGAAAAATTATCCCAAGTCGATGTGTTTTCAATGAAGGTATGCACACGTTGTTGGTCAATATTAACTTTACCTTTTTGATAATACTTGCCATTTGTTTGATATTGGCCTTGATAGTTATTTTCATCCGTTGCTTCATCACAAAGAATATCACCTGCCGTACAGCTAATGCCTGAACTAGATGTAAAAGTCTTAGGCTGATTATACATATAGGCATCGTTAGGCCGTTCCCATGCAACTTTAGAATAGTCATAGCCCATACCAAAGCTTAATTGTTGCATGCTGTTGCCAATCTGAATGGTATCAAACGCATTTTTTAGACTATACGAAAATGTATCTTGGTGTAATTCAATATCACTACTTGTGGCACCTTCACCAGGATTGGAACTCCAGTTTTTAGTTGGTGTTTGCTTCCAAAGAATGCCGGTAGTTGAATCATTTTCACGTGCTTGGCTTAGCGTTTGATAGCTAATATTTTGTTTTAATGTTGAATTATTGAGTTTACTTTCTAATTCACCAAAAAATGTCAACGTTTCTGTATTGCTAATACTTTTTGAATTTATTCGCTTATCAACGAAATTTAGACTGTCCAAATCCCCTAAATCAAAGCCAAACTTCGCTTTGGTTGTGTCCGAAGGTGTGTAAAAAAGGGTAGTCCCTAAGTTGATATTATTACGCTCGCTTTTGACTTTACTGCGATCTTCTAAACCACTCATTACTGGAACGATGGATTCACGTTTAGAGGCATAACTATTGATGCCCCATTGTTCAGAGAGTTTGCTGTATAGATTCAGGCTTAAGCCGTGTTTTTTATATTCTTTATTATTTGATGATGTTGGATCTTCAAACTCTGCAGCTTCTTCTTCATCGGTAAAATGATAACGTGACCAATCACTTTCCGTGTAGTCGTAAGTAACGGAGCCGTGGATTTTGCCAATTTCAGTATTTGGGGTACAAGTTTCAGCATTAACTATACCACCTGTAAATTCGCCGTATGCTGCAGAAACATTACTATCGATCAATTCTAATTTACAAATTAAATCGGTATTTAGGGCCATCCCTTGTGAGCCACCATCAAGCTTGCCTGAATAGGAGTTGCCGCTTGCCAGAGGGTCAAGGTTATTGGTGGTATTGACGCCGTTAATTACAAATTTATTTCGGTAAGTTTGCGCGCCATTAATAGATATCTCGGATGGTCGTAGCTCAGCCTGTGAATCTGCAGAACGTTGTTCACGGCTAAACTGCACATTTGGATTAACTTTTAAAAAGTCTGTGATATTTTTCGAACTATTCGGCGTTTTTTCTAAATCTTCTTTGGAGTAGACGGTTGTACCTACTTCTGGCTTGGCTTTGACTTCAACTTCAATCGGCGACATTTTGAGATTATTGCTTTGAATAAATTGAGTTGTATCAATTTCATTAGCATAAGCTTGAGATGCTAAAGCAGTCAAAATTGCGAGATTGAGGGGAGAATAGGCAAAGCGCATGGCTGTCAACAATTATGCAGATAAAAACGATAGCGATTATCATTAACTTTACAAAAATAATCAATAGAAATGAGAATTATTTGCAATAAGTGATTTTTTAATACACAGCGAATTCAATGAAAATTTTGAATAATCAGAAGAGATGGTGATGTGTATTCAATAGACTTGAATAATCAGCTTGGAGAAAGTCTGAATAAGAATTGGCGTCCCTACGGGGATTCGAACCCCGGTTACCGCCGTGAAAGGGCGATGTCCTAGGCCTCTAGACGATAGGGACGTTTAGAAGATGGCGGTATCTTATTGATCCGCCATCATAGTGTCAAGTAGGTGAGGGCCGAGTTTGTTCAAAATATAACAGAACAGTTCAGCGGTCTTCTGAGTATCGTAAAGTGCAGAGTGTGCTTCTTTGCCATCAAACTCAATACCTGCCTGAATACATGATTTTGCCAGCACAGTTTGTCCAAACATTACAGCGCTCAAAGTCACTGTATCGAATACGGAAAAACTATGGAAAGGATTTTGATTTTTTGTCCCTGTACGTGCAATCGCTGCCTGTACAAAACCTAAGTCAAAATGGGCATTATGACCAACTAAAACCGCGTGTGTGCAGTTCTGTTGGCGACGTACTTCATTCACTGACTTAAAAATACGTTTTAATGCTGATTTCTCATCTTCAGCCATGGCCATACGCATCGGATTAAATGGATCTACACCAATAAAATCCAGTGAGCGACGGTCAAGGTTGGCACCTTCAAACGGATTGATATGTGCATGGTGGGCTTCACCCGGTACAAAATTACCTTCTGCATCATACACAATAGGAATAGCTGCAATTTCCAGTAAGGCATCGGTCTGTGAATTAAAACCTGCTGTTTCGACATCGACAACAACAGGTAGGAATCCACGGAAACGTTGACCAATGACTGGTCGAGTTTCATCTGTCACACTTTTCTCCATTGGATGGTCTTACCCGCATACAACGGAATAATTTTTTCGCCATCCAAGTAGTCTAAACTTTCAGGGATCACTTGATCTTCTTTTACCAAAGTAATGGTATTGGTATTTCGAGGGAGTCCGTAGAAGTCTGCACCAAAGTGGCTTGCAAAACCTTCTAAACGGTCGATTTTACCGACTTGATCAAATGCTTGAGCGTATAGCTCAATTGCTGTTGGTGCACTATAACACCCTGCACAGCCACATGCATTTTCTTTAGCATTTTTTGAGTGAGGCGCACTGTCTGTACCTAAGAAAAATTTAGGGTTTGCACTGGTCGCAACTTCGAGCAATGTTTGCTGATGGGTTTGGCGTTTTAAAATCGGTAAGCAATAGAAATGGGGTTTAATGCCACCCACCAACATGTCATTACGGTTAAATAATAAATGTTGCGGTGTGATTGTCGCAGCGACATTACGGTCTTGTTCTAATACAAAATGCGCAGCTTCACTGGTGGTGATGTGTTCTAGTACCAATTTTAATTTAGGAAACTGTTTTAAAAGTGGAGATAGCACTTCATCTAGGAAACGTTTTTCACGGTCAAAAATATCGACATGGTTGTGGGTCACTTCACCATGTAACAGTAATGGCACTTGGTGCTCTTCGAGTTGCTCAATCACACCATAGACTTTACTAATGTCGCTGACACCACTGTCTGAGTTCGTGGTTGCACCTGCTGGATAGAGCTTAATGGCATTAACATGCTCAGATTCTTTAATTTTTTTAACTTCACTCGCTGGGGTGTTGTCTGTGAAATAGAGCACCATACGCGGGTCAAAGTGAACGCCTTCAGGAACATGTGCTATGATACGTTCACGGTATGCATTTGCTTCTTCAACGGTTTTTACCGGTGGTACGGTGTTTGGCATACAAATCGCGCGAGAGAATTGTTGTGCTAAATCAGGAACTGTACGCTTTAGGGCTAGACCGTCACGTAAATGTGCATGCCAATCATCTGGCTGAAGAAGAGTAATCGTGTTCACAGCGATTCCAAGCTTGGAAATAAAACAAATGATAATGCAAATAATGTGAAAATGGTAACGAGATTTCTGTACAAATGACTGAACAGATATAAATAAAGAATAAAACTGTGGTATTTTTAAATGACTAAAAGAATTAGATAAATGCTTGGAAATGGAATACAAGTATAACCTTGCAAAGTTGCAATACGATAAAGAAAAAATAGAGGAACTGATTACACGGCAAACTCGTCGTGTAGGGGAAATGTTTCCTAAAAAACTGGAAACCCAATTTTGGACTTTAAACCTCGATCGTGCGCAAACCAACATACGTCATTTTTTCTGGATGGGGGTGTTGATCTACTTTGTGCTCACCATGCTGATCATTCCCGGAGATTACTGGATTATTGATCAGCAGCATTTTGTGCATGATTTTATTCATTGTTTGCTTGGACAGCTCAATGGTGCGCTGTGTCTTCTGACTTTATATGCCTTTGCTCGTTACGACCGTCTGAAGCCTTATTTTTCACATGCTAGTATGTTTGTAGTGTTTTGGGCAGTTATTTCAATGTCTTGGCTCACCATGACCGTGTATACCGAAGCACTTAAACATCAGGCCATGATGATCCTTTGTATGATTTACATCTTGAGCTACATTTTGACGGGGGTGAAACCGGTCCAAATGTTGATGTCTGGCTTGTTGGCTGCTGTGGTCACCATGTTGATGCTTTTTTCATTAGAAGTGAAATTTGATATGATGGTGTTGGGGCGTGTACTGATTGGAAGCTGTGTATTGGGTTTTGCAATCAGTAAGATGCTCTGTGCGCGTGAAAGGATGATTTTTTTGAATATGCTGCGCGCGGATATTAGTGAAAAAATCCATCGTATTCATACCACAGAGCTTTTGCATTTAAGTCAGCATGATGAATTAACCAAGATTTCAAATCGACGTACTTTTGATGAAATGCTCGATACCTTTTATGAGCAATCTCGACGTAATAACACCTCGCTCGCTGTGTTGTTTATCGATGTCGATCATTTTAAAAACTATAACGATTTCTACGGTCATCAAAAAGGCGATGATGTAATTTCAACCATTGCCAAAACCATTAAAAATGCCATTCGACATATGGATTTTGTAGCGCGATATGGTGGTGAAGAGTTTGTGGTTTTATTGCCAGAAACCGATGCACATGGTGCTTATGCAGTTGCCTCGAATATTTATAAAGCAATCGATCGTTTAGAAATTCCACATGCCAAATCACAGGTTTCAAATCACGTCACTATTAGTTTGGGTATTACGGTATATCGTGCTGAAAATATGACGAAGGATGAACTGTTAAATATTGCTGATCAGGCGTTGTATCGTGCGAAACAATTAGGCCGGAATCAAATTTACTATCAGTCGATTCGTTCAGCACATGTGGCTTAATGTTTAATAAAATTGAGAACTTCTCTGAAATCGGCAATAAAAAACCGCGCAAAATGCGCGGTTTTTTATGACTCAACAAATCTTATTTGTTTTTGTCTTTTAATTGAGGCACTGCAGAACCTGTACCTACTGCAAGTAAGCCAGAGTTTGTGTAGATACCTAATTTAGCGCGAGTATCTGTGATATCCAAGTTACGCATAGTCAATTGACCGATACGGTCAGCAGGGCTAAACATAGAGTCACCTTTCTCCATAGTTAAACGCTCAGCTTCATAAGTGAGGTTAGGAGATTCAGTGTTTAGAATAGTGTAGTCATTACCACGACGAAGTTCTAAAGTCACAGTACCAGTGATTGCTTTAGCAACCCAACGCTGCGCAGTTTCACGAAGCATTAATGATTGAGAATCGAACCAACGACCTTGGTAAAGAAGACGACCTAAACGCAGACCGTTAATACGGTATTGTTCGATGGTGTCTTCGTTATGAATACCAGTCACAAGACGCTCATAAGCGATGTGAAGAAGCGCCATACCCGGAGCTTCGTAAATACCACGAGATTTTGCTTCAATGATACGGTTTTCGATTTGGTCTGACATACCTAGACCGTGACGACCACCGATACGGTTGGCTTCAAGAATGAATTCAACAGGGTTTTCGATGCGTTTGCCGTTTAATGCAACAGGGAAGCCTTCTTCGAAAGTTACAGAAACTTCTTCAGCTTTAACTTCTACGTCATCTTTCCAGAAAGCAACGCCCATGATTGGGTCTACGATTTTGATACCCGCATTAAGGTATTCAAGATCTTTTGCTTCGTGAGTCGCACCTAACATGTTTGAGTCAGTTGAGTACGCTTTCTCTTTTGACATTTTATAGTCAAAACCGTTGTCGATTAGGAACTGTGACATTTCTGCACGGCCACCTAATTCGTCAATAAAGGTTTGGTCTAACCAAGGTTTGTAAATTTTAAGCGATGGGTTAGTCAATAGACCATAACGGTAGAAACGTTCAATGTCGTTACCTTTATAAGTCGAACCGTCACCCCAGATGTTTACGTCATCTTCTTTCATTGCGGTTACAAGCATCGTACCTGTAACTGCACGACCAAGAGGAGTCGTGTTGAAGTAAGGCATACCACCAGTTGAAATGTGGAAAGCGCCACATTGAATAGCCGCAATACCTTCTAATGCAAGTTGTAAACGACAATCAACTAAGCGAGCTTTAACTGCGCCATACGCTTCCGCTTTTTTTGGAATCGCATCGTAGTCGTCTTCATCAGGTTGACCTAAGTTTGCTGTGTAAGCATAAGGTTCTGCACCTTTTTGTTTCATCCACAAAAGCGCAGCTGAAGTATCTAGACCACCAGAGAAGGCAATACCAACTTTTTTGCCAACTGGGACATTCTGCAAGATAGTTGCATTATCAGTCATTGTTAATCCTAACGATATAAATATAGGCACCGAGAATGGGTGGCCTGAAAGAATACATATATGTGCATGATTGTAGCACTTTTCTGCGGGGTTTTTCTAAAAAATCATGAGATACAAGCGATGAGGTGGAAAAAAATGATCGTTGAAATCTATTGTTGAATACTTCATCAAGTTTTTGCGTGCGGAAAATGCATTTTCTGAAAGAAATAGGATGCAAATATAAAGAAATTTATTTGATTTAAATAAATGATCATACCAATAATGAGTTGATTTGGTTTTATCCTTTTTACTGAAATGAGAATGAGGTCATACAAAGCTGGGTTATTCGACTAAAGTATATTTTATAAAGTTTATTCATAAATAATAACTACAAAACAGATATTTAAAAGTTGATGTGGAAGTTTTTAAACGGAAAAATAATGTTTTTGTATTTTATATTGGTCATACCAAAAACAAGAAAAGCTTGAATGATGGAGTTGAAATAATTAAAAATTGCGGAGTATTTCAGCAATAGTATGAGTTTTTATGTGTTTAATATTTATATTGGTCATACCAATATAAAAAGACCACATGCTGATATTGCTCAATAATTAAATCTTAGTAAGCATTTCAAGGAGATGACAATGCTTCAATGGCAGCAAATATATGACCCAATGGGGAATATATGGATATCAAGTTTAATTGCGCTCATTCCGATTATCTTTTTTTTCTTGGCGCTTGCTGTATTTCGTTTAAAAGGCAGTGTGGCAGGTACGATCACCGTTGTACTGGCACTGTTGGTGTCTTTATTTGCCTATGACATGCCTGCGCTTATGGCATTGGCTTCGATGGTCTACGGTTTTTTCTATGGTTTATGGCCGATCGCATGGATCATTATTGGTGCGGTGTTCCTGTATAAAATCTCAGTCAAAACAGGGCAGTTTGACATCATCCGTTCTTCGATACTTTCCATTACTGAAGATCAACGATTACAGATGCTGTTAGTTGGCTTTGCTTTCGGTACTTTCCTCGAAGGTGCGGCGGGCTTTGGTGCTCCTGTGGCGATTACTGCAGCACTATTGGTAGGTTTAGGCTTTAAACCCTTATATGCGGCAGGTCTTTGTCTGATCGTAAATACAGCGCCAGTGGCTTTTGGTGCGATGGGTATTCCAATTATCGTTGCTGGGCAAGTGTCTGGTGTTGATACGATGGAAATCAGTCAGATGGTTGGTCGACAGTTGCCATTTATGGTACCGATTGTACTGTTTTGGATTATGGCGATTATGGATGGTTGGCGCGGTGTGAAGGAAACTTGGCCTGCAGTTGTGGTTGGGGCGAGTAGCTTTGCGATTGCACAGTACCTAACCTCGAACTTTGTCGGTCCTGAATTACCCGATATTACCGCGGCGATTGCCTCTTTAGTGTCATTAACGATTTTATTTAAATATTGGCAGCCTAAACATATTTTCCGCTTTGCAGATCAAGATGCGACGATGAGTGAAGATGTTGCTGCACAAAAACAGCAAAAATATAGCTTGGGGCAAATTGCAAAAGCGTGGTCACCATTTGCGATCTTAACGGTGATGGTCACGATCTGGAGTATTAAACCGTTTAAGGATTTATTTACTAAAGACGGTGCCTTACATGATTTGGTTATTTCCATCAAAGTGCCATTTTTACATCAATTGGTTCAAAAGATGCCGCCAGTCGTACCTGAAATGAAGGACTACGATGCCATCTATAAATTTGACTGGTTTTCGGCAACAGGTACGGCAATTGTCATCGCTGCGATCATTACCATTATTTTCTTAAAAATGAAGCCGAAAGACGCAATTGTGACCTTTGGTGAAACCATTAATGAATTAAAAATTCCAATTTATTCGATTGGAATGGTCTTGGCTTTTGCATTTATCGCCAACTATTCAGGGATGTCGGCAACATTGGCATTGGCACTTGCGCATACAGGCCAAGCCTTTACCTTCTTCTCGCCATTTTTAGGATGGCTTGGTGTCTTCCTTACGGGTTCAGATACGTCAGCCAATGCACTATTTGCTGCATTACAGGCAACTACTGCACAACAAATCGGTGTGCCAGAAGTATTACTCGTTGCTGCCAATACCAGTGGTGGTGTGACTGGAAAAATGATTTCTCCGCAGTCCATTGCAATTGCATGTGCGGCAGTTGGATTGGTAGGTAAAGAGTCGGATTTATTCCGTTTTACCGTAAAACACAGTATAACGTTCACAATCATGATGGGGATTTTAATCACCCTACAAGCTTATGTGTTCCCTTGGATGATTCCATAACACGCATTGTGTAACAACGTTAAGGAAAGCAGATGAAAGTCTCTGATAAAACTGTTCAAAGTCTTCGTGTATTGATTGAAGAAAGCAATATGCAAGTTGGAGATCGTCTGCCTGCTGAACGGAAACTGTGTGAACAACTAGGCGTCTCACGCACCTCTTTACGCGAAGCGATTTCTCAATTGACCAGCATGGGCGTGTTGGTCAGTAAAGTCGGTGCGGGGACTTTTTTAAAGCAATTACCAGCGACTTGGTCGAGTTATCAAATTGTGCAGCCCATTAGCAGTTTGATTAGTGAAGACCCTGCCTACCGTTTTGATGTGCAAGAGGCGCGCATTATTTTAGAAGGTGGTACTGCATGGTATGCGGCACAACGTGCTACAGCAGAGGACTTGGCACATATCCGACATTATTATGATCAGATCAATCATTTTCAGGCTTTAGGCAATGACGATGAAGCAGCGCGTGCAGATGCCAAATTTCATTTAGCAATTGCTGAAGCTTCACACAATTTAGTGTTGATTCAGATGATGCGTGGTCTATTTGATCTGTTGCAATTTAATGTCGTTTTAGGTCGTCGAAAAGTTTATAGCGAAGCACACCGATTTGATCAATTGCACGATCAGCACTTTCAAGTCATGAATGCAATTGAACGTCGTGATCCTGAAGCTGCACGTAAAGCAGTCTGTGGACACATTGAGTTTGTAGTACAACAGGTGCGTATGATTGATGAAGAAGAAGCTCGACGTCAGCGTGCCAGTCGATTAAACAGGATATAAGCATGATTATTTCTTCTGCCAATGACTACCGTGAAGCGGCACGTCGTCGTTTACCGCCATTTTTATTTCATTACATCGATGGCGGGGCGTATGCCGAATATACCTTAAAGCGTAATGTAGAAGATTTATCAAAAATAGCGTTGCGTCAACGTGTGCTGAATGACATGTCACAGCTGAGTTTAGAAACCCAACTGTTTAATGAAACCTTATCAATGCCTGTGGCTTTATCACCTGTGGGTTTAACGGGAATGTATGCACGCCGCGGCGAAGTTCAAGCAGCAGTAGCCGCAGATAAAAAGGGCATTCCATTTACGCTGTCTACCGTTTCAGTATGTCCTATTGAAGAGGTGTCGCCAGCGATTCAGCGTCCCATGTGGTTTCAGTTATATGTGCTACGTGACCGTGGCTTTATGAAAAATGCCTTAGAACGTGCCAAAGCTGCAGGCTGTTCAACTTTAGTGTTTACCGTGGATATGCCTGTTCCGGGCGCGCGTTACCGTGATGCGCACTCAGGGATGAGCGGGCCAAATGCAGCCATGCGCCGTTATATGCAGTCGTGTTTCCATCCACACTGGGCATGGAATGTGGGTTTATTAGGTCGTCCGCATGACTTAGGGAATATTTCTAAATACTTGGGCAAACCAACAGGTTTAGAAGATTATATCGGCTGGTTGGGTAATAACTTTGACCCATCAATTTCATGGAAAGATCTTGAGTGGATTCGTGAATTTTGGGATGGACCGATGGTTATTAAAGGCATACTTGACCCTGAAGATGCCAAAGATGCTGTGCGTTTTGGTGCAGATGGCATCGTGGTGTCAAACCATGGTGGCCGTCAGCTCGATGGGGTTTTATCATCAGCGCGTGCATTACCGCCAATTGCAGATGCAGTAAAAGGCGATATTAAAATTCTTGCGGACTCCGGTATTCGAAATGGTTTAGATGTGGTGCGTATGCTGGCTTTGGGTGCAGATACCTGTATGCTCGGTCGCGCATTTGTTTATGCACTCGGTGCAGCAGGTGGTGAGGGTGTTTCCAATCTTCTAGAACTGATTGATAAAGAAATGCGTGTTGCGATGACCTTAACAGGTGCAAAAACCATTGCGGATATTACATCTGATTGTTTGGTGAAGTTAGAGAAAGAGTTGGCTGGGTGATTTTTTGAATAGATCTCTTGGGAAAGTTATTCGTCATCAAAAAAAATTAAAAAATGAAAGTTCCCTCTCCTTGTAGGAGAGGGTTAGGGAGAGGTGTTTATTGAATAATTCTCCTAACCCTCTTGCGTAGCGTTGCTACTCATCCCAAAGGGAGAAGGGATATTCATTATAGATTTTAATAACAATGACTAAAAACTTTTGATATGTGCAAATAAACCTACGTTGTTTAAAATTATTTAAATCAATATTTTTTCATTGCATAACAATGCTATTCCTCTTTATCAAGGAGAGAAAATATTGAAAATGGAAAATTCTACGAGCATGCAAACTCAATCATTACAAACCATTCAAAACCTCATCAACATCGTCGGTAAGCAACACGTTTTAACTGAAGATAAAGACACACGTTTATACCGCCAAGGTCGCCGTTACGGTGCAGGAAAAGTATTGGCTGTGGTTACACCGGGCTCTTTGCTTGAGCAATGGCAAGTGCTGCAAGCGGCTGTGGATGCAAATTGTATTGTGATTATGCAAGCCGCCAATACAGGTCTGACAGGTGGTTCAACGCCGTTTGGTGATGACTATGACCGTCCTGTGGTGCTGATAAGTACACGTCGTTTGGTTGGCATCCAAGTGATTAATGAAGGCAAGCAAGTGATTTGTCTACCGGGTGCGACATTAGACAAACTTGAAAAAGATTTGCTGCCATTTAATCGTGAACCTCATTCGGTGATTGGTTCTTCTTGTATTGGGGCATCGGTTTTGGGTGGCGTCTGTAATAACTCAGGTGGTGCTTTGGTGCGCCGCGGTCCTGCCTATACAGAGCTTGCACTGTATGCACGAGTGAATGAGTCAGGTGACTTAGAGTTGGTCAATCATTTAGGTATCAATCTTGGCAATACGCCTGAAGAAATCCTCACAGCGTTGGAAAATAAAAATTATCAAATCAATGACATTGTGAATAATTCAAGTTGCTGTGCCTCTGATCAGCGCTATTCACATGACGTTAAACAAGTTGATGAAAATACGCCTGCACGTTTCAATGCTGATCCAAGCCGCTTATTTGAAGCATCGGGTTCAGCGGGTAAAGTGTGTGTCTTTGCCGTACGTTTAGATACCTTTGAAAAGATTCCAAGTCAGGTGTTTTATGTAGGAACCAATTCACATGATGATTTGACGGAAATTCGCCGTTTTTTACTAAAAGATTTGCCGCGCTTGCCGATTGCAGGTGAGTACATTCATCGCGTGGCATATGACATTGGGGCTGAGTACGGCAAAGATTCTTTTGTATTTATTGAAAAATTTGGCACGGCAAAAGTTCCAGCTGCTTTTGCCATGAAAGATAAAGTCGATGGCTATTTAGAAAAACTGGGCTTGCGAGGTTTGTCAGATAAAGTCTTGCAGCTAGTGACAAAATTTTTGCCGAATCATTTGCCGAAACGGATGAATGCCTTCCGTGATTTATATGAACATCATTTGATGATTCGTATTGAAAATCAGGATGTTGATCAAGTTGATGCGTATTTGAAAACGTATTTTTTAGATAAAACGGCAGGCAATTATTTTAAATGCACAGACGAAGAAGGGCGTAAAGCATTTTTACACCGTTTTGCGGTGGCAGGTGCTGCAATTCGTTATCGTGATACGCATCGTTCGGAAGTGGAAGATATTGTTGCGCTGGATATTGCGCTACGTCGCAATGATCGAGAGTGGGTAGAAACTTTGCCGAAAGCCATGGATGAGCAAATTATCCATAAACTCTATTATGGACATTTTCTCTGTCATGTTTTTCATCAAGATTATATTGTGAAAAAAGGTGTAGATCCTTTGGTAATGGAACATGCAATGTGGCATTTACTCGATGATCGTGGTGCTGAATATCCTGCGGAACACAATGTTGGACATTTATATGTTGCCAAGCCTGCATTAAAAAATCATTATCAAAAGTTGGATCCAACCAATAGCTTTAATGTCGGGATTGGGCAAACCAGTAAGCTGAAGCATTGGAAATAATGCTTTTAAAAATAACACGCCGTGATGTGAAATATCACGGCTTTTTTTATGGTTAGAGGATTTATATATCAGGCGGTATTGACCATAAAAGCGAAGAATATTTTCTAAACTGTCATCCCAAAATATAAAAAAACCGCTAAAGTATTATGCAACAAGTTGCAAAGCCAAAATAAGGATTCAGCATGACAACGACTAGCTATGCAAATATTTTAAAACCTTTACATTTGGGTTTTACCACGATTAAAAATCGTGTCGTGATGGGGTCCATGCATAGTGGGCTAGAAGATCGTTTTTATAATTATCCTAAGCTTGCAGCTTATTTTGGTGAGCGTGCGAAAGGTGGTGTCGGCCTGATTATTACAGGCGGTATTTCGCCAAACCGTCAAGGTTGGTTGTTACCTGCTGGCGGTACCATGAATACTTTAGGTGATATCGCTCCACATCGATTGGTGACTCATGCAGTGCATAAGCATGGTGCCAAAATTTTAATGCAAATCTTGCATGCAGGGCGTTATGGCTATCAGCCTTTTGCAGTGTCAGCGAGTCCGATAAAATCTCCGATTTCACCTTTTAAACCGCGTCAATTGAGTGATAAACAGATTTTAGACACGATAGACGACTATGTACGCTGCGCAAGCTTAGCTCAAAAAGCGGGCTATGACGGTGTTGAAATCATGGGTTCAGAAGGCTATTTGCTGAATCAATTTTTAAGTCGTCATGTCAACCAACGGACTGACCGTTGGGGCGGTGAAATTGAAAATCGTATGCGCCTTGCGGTTGATATTGTGAAATCAATACGTGCTGAAGTGGGTGAGAAATTTATTATCTGCTTCCGTTTGTCATTGCTTGATTTGGTTCATGATGGGAACACTATGGCAGAAGTCATTACTGTTGCTAAAGCATTGGAAGCAGCGGGTGTGACGTTATTGAACACGGGGATTGGTTGGCATGAAGCACGTATTCCGACAATTGTGACCTCAGTGCCTCGCGCAGCGTTTGTGGACTATACCGCTGAAGTCAAAAAACATGTTGCGATTCCTGTCATTGCGTCCAACCGTATCAATATGCCAGATACAGCTGAAGAAATTTTGGCTTCAGGCAAGGCAGATATGGTGCAAATGGCGCGTCCATTCTTGGCAGACCCATTTTGGGTAAATAAAACGGCGACCAACCGTGTCGATGAAATTAATACCTGTATTGCCTGTAACCAAGCCTGCTTAGATCATACTTTTAAAAATCAGCGTGCGACGTGTTTGGTTAACCCACGAGCGGCATATGAAACTGAATTGGTTTATTTAAAGACCAAAAAACCGAAGCGTATTGCAGTCGTCGGTGGTGGCGTGGCAGGGATGTCTGCTGCAACGGTTGCAGCAAGCCGAGGCCATGCGGTGACTTTATTTGAAGCTGGTGCAGAGGTAGGTGGTCAATTTAATTTGGCGAAAGTCGTTCCCGGCAAAGAAGAATTTCACGAAACGATTCGCTACTTTAAAGTTCAAATCGAAAAAACAGGGGTGGATTTGCGTTTAAATACACGCGTTAACCGTGAACAGCTTGAACGTGAAGGGTTTGAGGAAGTGGTTATTGCAACAGGTGTAGTTCCTCGCAGCTTGAAAATCGAAGGTAGTGATGCACCGAATGTCTTGTCTTATGCAGAAGTGCTGAAAGGCGCAGCTGTGGGGGGTAAAGTTGCTGTGATTGGTGCAGGCGGCATTGGCTTTGATGTATCTGAATTTTTACTCAAACCACCACATCAGCCACAACCAATGCCTTTAGCGGATTGGCAGCGGGAGTGGGGTGTTGATCCAAATCCAAACTACGTAACAGAAGGTGGTATGCAGGCTGCTGAGCTCGAACCTCCTGTTCGTGAAATCTACTTATTACAACGTAAAACAACTGCAATTGGTGCTGGGTTAGGTAAAACATCAGGCTGGGTACATCGTGCACAATTAAAGAAAAATGCGGTTCGTATGCTGCGTGGTGTTCAATACAAAGCCATTACTGATGAAGGTCTTTGGGTTGAATATGAAGGGCATGATCAATTATTACGTGTAGATACGATTGTTGTTTGTGCAGGTCAGGAATCGGTGAAGCATTTGATGCCTGAACAGGGTGAGAAAACCCTTGCCAATTACCATATTATTGGTGGTGCAAAACTAGCAGCAGAGTTAGATGCGAAACGCGCAATACGTGAAGGTGCGGAGCTTGCGGCTAAACTTTAAGGATTTGGCGAAACAATATTCATTTGAAAGGTTTAGTTGTAATTTTTACTTGTCAGATGAATAAAACCTCCGTATTATGGCGCACATGGAAGCGTGGCAGAGCGGTTTAATGCACCGGTCTTGAAAACCGACGAGGGCGCGAGTCCTCCGTGAGTTCGAATCTCACCGCTTCCGCCAAATTCAAAAAAGCCCCTGTAGTGATACAGGGGCTTTTTTTATCTTAGATTTAAATTGGAGATGGTAGTCATTACATACCAGTGTTTTTAATAATGTCAGAAATGAATTTCAGGCATAGCATTAAGTCAAGTATTGATGTCAGCGTATTTACAGGCTGAATTGAAAGTAAGAAAAAAGAATAATGGTTTATTGATATTATTGAATTTTATTTAATGGCTGAGTTATTCACAACACTCCCAATCAGTGGGCAGAGCTATGATCGCTTATTTTGAAAAAATATCAATTGTATTTTATTTGATCAAATGTTTAGAAGTGTCACGACCCCTTGGCAAGGGATAAAAAAGTGCTATATTTAAATCACAGTAGGTCATAAGCAAGACGCTACTAATAGGTTGGACGGATCAATGACAGCTCGTTGAGTTTAGTAATATTTAAGATGTTTTTGAATATTACAGACAAGAAATCAGCACTAGCCTTCCAACATAGAGCCCGCAGCAATGCGGGCTTTTTAATGTCTTTCAAAATGTGAAAATATAGTGTTTTTGTCAAACAATAATTAAATAGTCAATCTATGTTATTGATATATATTTACTAAAGTAAAATAAGTTTACATTGCCATGAAATCTAACATTTACAAAGCAGGTTGTTGCGTAAAGGTGTGATATAAAAAATTCAATTATTAAAACAAGTAGAGACGTCACTATGACACAGATGATCGATATTAAAGTGAAGGACCAATTTAGTCAGGTTTATGAAGCACAAGCTTTGGTGCGTAATCCTTCAGAAGAAGATTCAAGAGCGCTGTTTCATCGCATTGAACATATCATTATTGCAGGTGAAATCATCCTACCCAGTATCGAGTTGCTTTTTGAAAGTCAAAAATCGGACAGTATTTACAAGCTTTTAGAAGCATAAATTGAATGAATAAAAAAACTCACCGTATGGTGAGTTTTTTTATTTTAGAGATAGAGCTTTAAGCTGTTTGATCTGCTTTAAATTGATTCAAAATATAAGACAGTAACTGATAGCGTGTCATCGGGTTGCTAGAAGACAGTTCAACGTCTTGTTTACGCACTTGAATTTCTTGAGTTAAAACACCAGCTTGAAAGCGTTGCACGATCATATGATCTTTTGATACATCATGGTCGGTCAGCACTAGTTTGGGTCCAAGGTGCAGATGTCCAATCGCATCTAGACATTGTTCAAGGCTGCTATATAGGTTGAAAAGGATGAGTGCCTGATCATTAGAATAATTGGCTAAATTCATTTTTATTATCCATGGTCAAAAATTATTGAGCAGGAATAGTGTATATGAATTGAGCAACAATAATCTGTATGGATTATTTTTCATTTAATGTCTATCTAGGTGACTTTGTTTAAATCATTGAGATAGCTTAAATCTTTATGAAAAATAAGTTGGAATTCGCTTTAAATTAAAGCGGCTTGAATACCAATGGGACATCATAACGGGCAAATTCTTCAATGATACTGTTTAAAACCAATTGAGCTTGAGGTTCCGCTGCTGTAAAGGTGAGTTCTTGGTTCGTTTGGCTGTTAAAGCATTCGACTTGTTCTATACGCCAAATTGTTTCAATGGCTGTATTTTGAATGACCACACGTCTAGGCTGTAATTCATCACTAATTTTTCGTGGCATGACATAGGTAATGGCCAATTGAACATTAGGCAATTCGTCTTGTGAGGTTAAGAAGGTAAATACCCAATTGCCAATTTTGCTGAGTTGCATTGGATTATCGAAAGAATCAAATTCTAAACAAAATTGTTGTGACATTGACATGCTCAAACGCTGGGAGGTCGGTTTAATTCTTGCGATTTTTTACTGTTGATTGACATTAGGGGAAGGTCGTATAAAACAGCAGTTAAAACCATAAAAGAAATAAGTGAATCGATAAAGTTAATAAAATTCAATTTCTTATATTGATATGTGTGAAGAATTACTCACCTCATTAAGTTGTTTTTTGAATGAGAAGTGAGGAAAAGTCTCTAAGTTAAACCAGTTGTTGCAGATTTTTTAGACTGTAATTAATTTGCTGTAATGCATGTTGTAAGAGTTTAGGTTGAATATTGGATTCATTTAGACAGGTGATCCATTGCATCTGACAGGCTTTTAAGTCTGCAATATCCGTGGCCTGTTGAATATTAAGCATTAATTTTTTTGCCATCAGCCCACAATAACGCTGTAAGTAACTGCACATAAAACTCTGCAACTCATCAAAATCATGCTCGATGAAATCAACGGTTTTTTCTGGCAATACAGGATTGTTTGTTGTCGTAGTTTCAGGTGTGGATTGTGGGAATTGATGGGGTGTAGAGCCCATCGCATCCATTGGTAGGGAGGTCGTCAGTGCGTACTGTGAATGAATCTGAGGAACTTCCATCGTAGGAATTGAAACTTCATTAAAAGTCACATGTTCTTGCGCTGTGAGCTCGGATGCAGGGCTAAAGATATTGAGATCGGGCGTTTTGCTAGGCGCTATTTTAGGAGTATTAAAAGCAGAAAAATCGGAGTTTTGAAGGCGTTGATGATCATGTGCTGTAATTGGCTGAATCAGCCCGAGTTCCATCAGTTGCTCGAGCAATGTCGCTTCAGCAATCCGCTGCTGATAATGCACTGGCATTTGGTTAAAGTCATCACTACCAATTAAGAGTAGCAGACGACGTTGTCTAGCATTTAATGCGGGCTGTCGGTCTTTTAAAGTTTGAAAACCCAGCTCAGTTTTTTGATAGTTGAACATGCCTTAATTCCATAGCTCAAAAGAATTAAGGCAATCCTATGCAGTGATAATGACAGTAATATTAAGAAAATATTAAACAATCAATAATTTATAGAGTAATGACGGCAGAATTTTCTAAAGCTTTGCGTAAATATTGGTCTAAGTCATCTTGACGTAATAGCCATTGCACATAGTCCGCAGGTAATTCTGCAATTGCGGTACCACGGTGTTTACCAAAATTAATACTGCGTGGAATGCGAGCATCTTCCGAAGCTTCGTATAATTCTTCGATGCTGTTGATTTTTAAGTGATGCACAATATGCATCAAAATATTGGCAGTTAAAATAATATCCATATCTGCGCGGTGAGCTTTACGGATCATTTCACGGGCTTTTTCACTGCCTTTGGTGATCATATATATCAAGGCAGAAATATTATGCGCTTCTGCATCAGGCCATACTCGACGAGCTAGCGCAAGGGTACAAATGGCTTTGATTTTTGAACTATCTACACCGCATTTTTCGAGCGCTCGAATATCGTAGTCGATATTATGCCCAATGATATATGTCGTCTCTGATGGGAGTTCAAAACTGCTGTAGTGGGGCTGACCTTCAAGATCTGATTCTAAAATATGATGAACAGCCATCGCTGCAAAAGAAATAGCTTCATCACAACGATATAGTTGATCAAAAATTTTAGATTTATCTAAGGTGATTTTGGCATCTGCCACCTGAATTGGAGCATAGGCAATCTCGATGGGTTGTCCATTTAGTGTATGGGTTTCTGTGTCGAGAATGATGGCTTGCATGTCCAGTTCCAGCATGTTGAATAATGTTTATGAATGTACATGATCACATCCATACTGACAAACCCATGCTGTGATTATTTGTAGGAATATTATGAAGATGGCTGCGCAGTGTTTAAATAATCTGCTTTTATCGCATCTGCCGAAATAAAACCTTTACAGCGGGACAAAGCTAAACCATCTTCTAAATCGACTTATTTTAAAGGCTTTTGTCCATCGTGATATCCAAAAATGTCGCTAAGTGGATTAAGCACTAGAGTATGTTCACGATCAATGGCATGGTGGTTTTTCGGCTTTACTTTTGTGCATATGTTTGTGTAGTTGGCAGGGGGGGACAGCATTTTTGTTGATTTTACATTTTGCTTTAACCTCCGAAAAAAATAGCCCAATCTGTATCCAATGATCAGAAATATAAGTTCAGCCATTTTTCTGAGATCGGGGTGGCTGATTTATTTGAATGCTGTTAATCCATATCGAGCTAAAACAAAGTTTTAGTTCTATATTAATTTGATAAATTAATATAAGAGCAATTGCTTGAAAATTAGGCTTGAACAAAAGTTTGTTCCATGTATTTAATGATTCATATTCAATGAAAAATTGACTTTAAAACAACAAACAAAAGGATCATGGAATGAAAATGCTGCGTTTAACGGTTTTAGTCAGCAGTGCGCTATTTTTAGCAGCCTGCGGTAATGATAGTAATGACCAACAATTTAGTAATCCTGAAACAAATGCTGATCTCAATCAGATCAAAAATCCAGTGGTAACTACAACAGCCTATAGTCAAGACAATATGCCTGCTGTGAGTGCAGACAGCCGATTGATGACCTATAAAATGCTAGGAGTAGATGGCAAAGTTGTTCAGCCACAGCCTTAGTCTTTACCCCAAAAACAGTTGCTCCGGCAGGTGGTTGGAAAATTGTGGCTTGGGCACATGGAACGACCGGTGTGGCTGATAAATGCGCTCCGAGCCGACAAGGTTTGCAAGGCACTGAATATTTATTGCAAATGTTATTGGCAAAGGGTTATGTCGTTGTGGCACCCGATTATGAAGGATTAGGGGGACCTAGTGGACGTGAAAACCATCCTTATCTGAATCTAAAAAGTGAAGCCTTTTCGATTACCGATGCCGTTGTTGCTGCTCGAAGTTACTTAACTAGTCAAGGTAAAATGGTGTCGAAGGATTGGGTGTCAATCGGGCATTCTTAAGGTGGTCAGGCCGTGTTAGGTGCAGCTGAATATGCATCACGTGCTGACTTAAATTATAAGGGAACGATTGCCATAGCACCTGCAAATAATCTTGCGCTCATTCTTGACGCAGGCGAGAAGTTAGCGGAAGGTAAACCTGCAACTGTGCAAAGTATGATTTATGCACCTTTAGACAGTTTTACTGCGCAGATTATTGCAGGTATGCAAGGGCATAAAAACAGTGTGGATTATTCAAAAGTATTTAGTGGACATTTGGCTGCGATTGCACCTCAGGCTGAAACAGTGTGTTCAGGCGAGTTAACTACGCTAATTCAAGATGACATGCTCAGTTATGTGAGTCAGAACACGACTTTGGATAACTATGGACGCACGCAGTCTGATTTCTTAACTTTAAAGCCAATCCAAAAATTTATGAGTGAAGGTTCACAGCCTTTAACGACAGCGGTGAAAACGCCGATCATCATTTATCAAGGTAAAGCCGATCAGACCATTCCAGCAGATGCGACTAAATTTATGATTAGCCTTGCTAAGCCGGGAACATCGATTGACTATCGTGAGCAAGCGACAGCGGATCATCTTACTATTTATACCGATAATCTGGCAAATTTTGTGCAAGATGTAGAGACTCTCATGCCAAATCAATAAGTTGATTTGACTTAAATAATGCTCGTGCAGATTCAACATGGGCATTATTTATTTAAAAACAGCACAAACTTCCCTCTCTCATTTCTAAAACTTCATGCTACAATACGCGCCAATCTTAGCACGGCTTAAAAGCCCTAATTTAATAGGACCTCGCTAATGTTTGCCAACACCTCTATTGCTCAATTTGACCCTGAATTAGCTCAAGCGATCTCGAATGAAGATGCTCGCCAAGAAGCGCACATTGAGTTAATCGCTTCAGAAAACTACTGTTCACCTGCAGTAATGGAAGCTCAAGGTTCAAAACTTACTAACAAATATGCAGAAGGCTACCCTGGCAAACGCTACTACGGCGGTTGCGAGTACGTAGACGTGATCGAACAATTGGCCATTGACCGTGCTAAAGAATTGTTTGGTGCTGATTATGCAAATGTTCAACCACACGCTGGCTCACAAGCAAACTCTGCAGTTTACCTTGCGCTACTTAACCCAGGCGATACAGTTTTAGGTATGAGCTTGGCTCACGGTGGTCACTTGACTCACGGTGCTAAAGTTAGTTTCTCTGGTAAAACTTACAACGCAATTCAATACGGTTTGAACCCAGAAACTGGCGAAATCGACTATGAAGAAGTTGAACGTTTAGCTGAAGAACACAAGCCAAAAATGATCGTGGCTGGTTTCTCTGCGTATAGCCAAGTTGTTGATTGGCAACGTTTCCGAGATATCGCGGACAAAGTTGGTGCTTACTTATTCGTAGATATGGCTCACGTAGCTGGTCTTGTTGCTGCTGGTGTTTACCCAAGCCCAGTACAAATTGCTGACGTAACAACAACGACTACTCATAAAACACTTCGTGGTCCACGTTCTGGTTTAATCCTTGCGAAAGCAAACGAAGAAATCGAGAAAAAATTACAATCAGCTGTATTCCCAGGTAACCAAGGTGGTCCTTTAGTTCACGCTGTAGCGGCTAAAGCGATCTGCTTCAAAGAAGCAATGGCGCCTGAATATAAAGCTTACCAACAACAAGTTGTTAAGAATGCGCAAGCAATGGCTGAAGTTCTAATCGAACGTGGTTATGATGTTGTTTCTGGCGGTACTAAGAACCATTTGTTCTTATTATCTTTAATTAAACAAGACATTACTGGTAAAGATGCCGATGCTTGGTTAGGTGCTGCTCACATTACTGTGAACAAAAACTCAGTACCAAACGATCCACGTTCTCCATTCGTGACTTCTGGTATCCGGATCGGTACTCCTGCTGTAACAACACGTGGTTTTGGCGAAGCTGAAGTACGTGACCTTGCAGGCTGGATCGCTGACGTTCTAGACAGCAAAGGTGACGAAGCTGTGATTGCTGCAGTGAAAGAAAAAGTTGCTGCTGTTTGCGCTAAATTCCCAGTTTACGCAAAATAAAACAGACTTGAGAAAAGCCCCCTCAAGGGGGCTTTTTTTATGTCATCAGAAAAATTCAAAAGTTATCTAAACATTTATATTTCTGATATAACGGAATAAGAGATAACAAAAAATTTGCCCATCGCTATAGATCTGCTGGCAAGGTCGCAAAGGAACTTTATATGAATAAACCCAATATTATTCTTTCAGAACAAGATTTACATCGCTTAGAAACCATGTTGGAGCATCAGTCAAAGCTGACACCGACGATGGAGCATTTGGAAGATGAGATGGCGCGCGCTGAAGTGGTTGCTCCACAAGATGTGCCTGCCAATGTGGTGAGTATGAACGCCAAGGTTCTCATTAATATTGCACCTGCGACAGAAGCTACAGAAATTACATTGGTTTATCCGCATGATTTTCGTGGCGATAAAGGCCAAGTCAATGTTTTGGCTCCAGTGGGCGCTGCCATTTTAGGTTTGGCTGAAGGGCAGGAAATAGAATGGCCGCAGCCTGATGGTCACACCATGAAAGTCAAAATCATTAAAGTGCTCTATCAACCAGAGCGTGAAGGGGATTATTTATAATTCCGCTGCGATATACAGATAAAATCCGCACACAAAGCCATCGATACTGATGGCTTTTTTATTTTTCGATATCGCATTTTTAGATATGAAATCGGCAAAAGTTGTTAAGCAGATTTCATTACAACCATAGCAGTTTAACTTGGGAAAACTGTCAAATAATTGACAGAGTCATGGGCACGAAGTCGGCACACTTTATTTCAACAACACCATCGTTGCTTAATAATTTGAAGAATAAGGTAGAGCCCTATGACACAATTAGAATCGAATCATTACAATCCAGACTATCAATATCAGCATATTGAAGTAAAACCTGTAACCGGTCGTATTGGTGCCGAAATTTCTGGCATTCAGTTGTCTGGAAGTTTAGACAAAAGCGTGGTCGATGAATTTAATCATGCACTATTAAAATATAAAGTTGTATTTGTGCGTGGGCAGCAAGATCTCACCGATTTAGAACAAGAAGCCTTTGCACGACTTTTAGGAAATCCGTTGAATCACCCAAGTGTGCCACTCAAAGATGGTACAGCACATACGTTGTCAATTGACTCACGTGGTGGGCGCGCAGATTCATGGCATACCGATATTACATTTTTACCCAATTATCCCAAAGCCACAATTTTAAGAAATGTAGTTGCACCTGAACATGGTGGCGATACAGTTTGGGCCAATACCGTGACGGCTTATGAAGATTTAAGTCCGGAGCTGCAAAAACTGGCGGAACAATTACGCGCGGTGCATAGTAATAGTTATGACTATGCGACTCCCAAAGGTCAGTACAATGAAGAAGGTCGCCATTTATTCCGTACCGCGGTAGAAGTGGAAACCGAGCATCCATTGGTGCGTGTACATCCTGAAACAGGTGAAAAAAGTTTGGTTTTAGGTCACTTCTTTAAACGCTTCAGTGGATATAGTCCGGCACAGTCACGTCGTTTATTTAAACTGTTTCAAGAGCAAATCGTGCAATGGGAAAATATTGTGCGTTGGCGCTGGGCGGTTGGTGATGTTGCGATTTGGGATAATCGTGCGACGCAGCACCGTGCCATCAATGACTATGGTGATGAGCTACGTATCGCCTCACGTGTCACTATCGAGGGCGATGTGCCTGTCGATGTAAATGGTCAGCCGAGTACTGTACTGAAAAACATTCAGAACACCGACATTTCAAACTTGCGTTCTGAAGCAGGCCGTATTTATGAGAAAGCATCTTAAGTATTAGAGCGTCATTTAAAACAGCATAAAAACAGATAAATAATGCGAAAAACAATGGTTTTACATTTTTCAGCACTTGCCTAAGATCGATGAGATCTTAGGCATTTTTTTATAGACGTGAGCGATCAAAAGAACACAGCCCAACAGCATTTGTTGGAAATTTTGCGAAATGAAGACATCTTTCAAGGCTTTTGCGATCAGACGTTAGAACAGCTTGTGCAACAGGTGAAATATTCACGTTTTCATGCGCAGCAGCATATCTTAAAACAACAACAAATCGTGCAGGATATTTATATTTTGCTTTCAGGTACGCTACAAATTGGTTGGTTGCAAAATAATGGTGAATTGATTGTCAATGACTATA
Organism: Acinetobacter sp. YH12129; assembly: GCF_013418685.1. Lineage (NCBI taxonomy): Bacteria > Pseudomonadati > Pseudomonadota > Gammaproteobacteria > Moraxellales > Moraxellaceae > Acinetobacter > Acinetobacter sp. YH12129. Next base: position 68,668 of record NZ_VPBP01000011.1, on the reverse strand, counting down.
TCCGTCGCCAGTCAGTATTTAATTTTGTTGCAGTCTTACAACAAAAGCCGTTGAATTATGATTATTTTGCTGCGACACACGTTGAGGTGGCGATCATTTCTGGAACAACGTTTTTAGCGGTTTTACAGCGTGATTCGCAGGCACTTTGGAATGTCGTGCAATCTCTCAGTCAACGCATGTATTTGATGTTTGAGCATAATCGTTATTTGCGAACGGCAACGCTAGAGCAGCGTATTGCTAGACATTTGATTCGACTCTATGAGCAATATGGATGTCGGCAGGAAATTCCTTTGAGACTCAGTCAGCAGGAATTTGCAGAGTCTTTTAATATTTCACGGCAAACGTTGAATAAACATCTGCAGCAATTTGTTCAAACACATGTGATCGCGTGGAATTATGGACAAATCGTGATCTTGGATCTTGAACGTTTAAGGCGAATGAGTGAACTTGATGAATAACTAGATTTAAAATTTGACGAGAAGCCATAATCGCAAATGGCTTCATTGGACTTGTTTTTAGATTAGTGCTTACTGATTTTATCCAAATAACCCATCATAAAAGCAGAAAAAACAAAGGTTAAATGCATGATGATGTACCACATGATTTTGTCATTTGGGATGTTTTTCGCATCCATAAAAATACGCAATAAATGAATCGAAGAAATTGCCACGATTGATGCTGCAACTTTGAGTTTTAATGAATTGGCATCCATGGTGCCGAGCCAGTTCAAGCGATTGGTCGATTCATTAATTTTTAATTGCGAAACAAAGTTTTCATAGCCTGAAAACATCACCATCACAATCAGTCCGCCCACCATAGTCATATCGACCAAAGAGAGGATGACTAAAATCAGGTCAGCTTCTGAATATTCTAAAATATGCGGAAGGACATGAATGACTTCTTGGAAAAATTTAATCGCGAGCAGTAGCAGTGCAAAGGATAATCCAAAGTACACGGGAGCCAGAATCCAACGTGCAGCATACATTGTATTATGGAAAAAACGTTCCATTTAAGCCTCTAAAATTATTGATCTATTATTTGGTTCTAAAGTATATGAATTAAATTTTACGATAATTTTGATAATAATTCATGTAGAGTCAGTTGTTTAATTTAAATCTAGATTGAATCTTTGGGTGTCTTAAGCTTGAATTCATCTGTGTAGGTCATCATATCAGTGGAAATGATGCTGTATGGCTGCTTAGGCGGATCTATAGGCAACGGTTGAGTTTGATGGCGAAATTTGACTGATGAAATAGATGTATTTTTTGCAAAATACTACAAGACTTTTATGGCAAAACTTGTAGTATAAAAATGATTTTATTGAGTTTAATTGGCTATGTCACAAATTGATGTATTGGTGCCGTTAAAGGATATTACGGTAGATCGGGCGGAAGTGCTTTCGATTAAGCGGAATGACCTTGTGCCATTACTGACCGATCAATATCGTCTAAATCATTATGCAGATCAATTAATTCAAGCACAGTCGGTACTGCTAGATGGTGTTGACCCTCAGTTGACGAAGCAACTTAGTCAAACCATTGAGCAGTTGATTCAAGCCTTAGCCAATTCAAAAAAATATTTAAAAACACGCAAATTTAATGCCTTGCAAAAATGGTTAGGCATTGATTTGGAGTACGGTTCAGGACAAGTTGAATATTATAAAAATTTGGATCAATTGCTTGATCGGGCAAATCATCTGAGCCAAAAATTACAGTTAGAAATTCAAAAGTCCCAAGCACGTTTTAATCAATTACAGGGTTTACGTGAGCAAATGGCGCGCTATATCGTCGCGGCTGAAGAATTTTTGCTGGAATACCCACAGTTTGTTAAAAATCAGCATCCGCTTGATAACTTTGCAGAACGCTTATCGAAAAAGGTGAATACGTTGCAAACCTTACAAGCCAGTAATGATATTGCAATTACACAAATGCAGCTTTCTCAGCAGCTTTCTTTTGGTTTATTAGATCGATATAAGGAAGCTCAGCAAGTGTTGATTCCGGCATGGCAATATCATGTGAAACAAAGTCGTCAAAGTAACTCGACAAGTTCATTGGAAAAGCTTGATAATAGCCGTGAAAATTTGATTAAAACTTTAAAAAAATCATTAGAGAATTCCTCTAAGTCTTAGAAATATAAGGTGAGTTATGACCGATTTAGATGCCAAAAATTTACCCGTTGAAGTAAGTAAAGAATTGACTGAAGAAAAGTTTCAGCAACTCAATTTACAGGAAATTGGCTTACAAACTTCCGATTTTCACGAAGTCGAAGCTGCACGTAAGGAATTGGCAGATTTAAGTCATAATAGTGTTGCCGAATATGGTAAAAACATTGCCACCAAGACGTCGACCTATACCGATGAATTATTAAATTTGGTGCAAAATAAAGATCTGGATGCGACAGGTCAAAAGCTCAATCAGGTGGTACAAGTCGCACAGCAATTGAATACCACGAGCATTTTAAATAAATCGAAAAGCTCAGGATTTTTTGGTGGTTTACTGAGTAAATTTAAAGGTGCCAAGCAAAGTTTTGATCAGCACTTTAATACCACTAAAGAGCAAATTGATGCTTTAGTTAAAGAAATTGAAACTTCGCAAAATGGCTTAAAAGCGCGTGTAAATACCTTAGATAAAATGTTTGAAGGCGTACAAGACGAATATAAACAATTAGGTGTGTATATCGCCGCAGGTAAGTTGAAAGAGCAAGAAATTCAACAGGAAATTACAAGATTAACCACTCAAGTTCAAGATCAAACCACTACGCAAAAAATCTATGACCTCAATCATTTGGCAAATAATCTTGAAAAACGTGTGAGTGATCTACAGATCTTGCAACAATCTGCTATGCAGACCTTGCCGATGATTCGCATAATTCAATCCAACAATTTGATGTTGGTCGATAAGTTTTATGCTATTAAAAATATCACCTTACCGGCATGGAAAAACCAAATTAGCTTGTCGATTTCATTGCAAGAACAAAAGAACAGCGTGCAATTGGCAAATAGCATTGATGATGCGACCAATGACCTGTTAAAACGCAATGCAGATTTGTTGCATCAAAACTCTGTCGATACAGCAAAAGCCAATCAGCGTTCAGTGATCGATATCGAAACACTTGAACATGTGCAAAATACCCTCATTAAAACCGTTAATGATGTGATTCAAATTCAGAAAGAAGGTGTGCAAAAGCGTGAAGAAGCAACGACACGTATTCGTGCCTTACAAAACAATTTGAATCATTTAGTGATTGAATCGAGTGGTTCAAACCCTTCTTCATAAGCTGTGAGGGGGGTGAAAATATAATCTGAAGGAGTATGTCTTTGCCTCCCATTGATGAATATGCGCTAAATCCGCAGCAACTGGAAACAGGGCTTCAAACCATTAAGAAGCGTCAACGCAATTTGACGTTATTGACTTTAACCAGTGTTTCTGTGCTGATCGTTTCAGCTGTGATGTTGTTTATTCAGCATGATATGGTTTATAGCTTTTTTGGCCTAAGTTCTAGCGTACAGCAACTGCATATTCCCGTTAGTGCAGGTGATTTGACATATCAACTCGGTGAGTCTTCCGACTATTTTTTAAACTTTTTATCCTTTATTGGTTGGTTATTTCTCAAACTCATCGTTTCATTTATTGGCGCATTTTTCTTGGTTGGATTTCTAAAGAAATTTCAATTTTTTAGAATTCGATTCCAATCTTTTGTATTGAAATTTGTCGGCTGGATTTTATCGTTTATCGTGCTTTGGTCAGGCTTAACTTATGTGCAATATGACCTTAATCATGATGACCGTGCAGCAGATCAAAAATTGGTACATTATGAAAAAAATATTCAAGAAAGCCAGCTGGCTTTCGAGATGGAAGATGCACAATTGGCAAAACCCGTGCAAGCCTATTTACTTGCACAAGCTGCTTTGATGCATAAGCCTGTAGATCGTGCGACAGCAATTCCTTTGGTGCAATCCTTAATCAATGCCGAGCAACAAAATCCAGCAAAATTCCGTGAATACGGTTTTCAGCCTGAACAGCTCTGGGCAATGCAAAATCAGCTATTTGATAAAACCATGACACCGATGGCGCAAAGCGTGGAAAAACAAGTTCAGCAAGCCAATGTAGTAGAAGTTGTTGTACGTTGGGTGTTGATCGCCGTGATGGTACTCACGCTGGTTTTGAGCTTAATTTTGTATCTACTATCTCAGCATTTCAAATCACGGATTAATCGAATTGAGCAGGGACTTCATTAACAGGCCTATTTTCTTTTTAGATCATTGCATTGCTCAGAATAAAAATCCCCATCACATTGTATGGGGATTTTTGATCTTGGGTAGATTAACTTGCGCGATGAAACAGTTGTCGAAGTTCCTGTGTAGAAAAAGTCTGATCATTCACTTCGCCATCCACAAGGTAAAAAGGAATGGGGTGCTGTCCCTTTGATTTTACATATTGTGTAATTTCATGCTGACGGTCTGCAATATCTTTATGTTGAATTGAGCGCAGTACTTTTGAGCCATCTAAACCAATGCCTTCAATGATGCTTTTTAAAACCTGAATATCAGCAATATTTTGACCGTGTGCAAATAATGCATGGAATAATAAGGCTTGAGTCAGGGCATATTGATCCAGAATATTGTCCAAGGCCAAAATACCTTGATGAGCCAGTTGACTGTTTGGCATACGTTTCATGTGCTCAATATTGACAATCACATCTTCGCTATAAGCGGCAAACTTTGTCATTTCGAGTTTTCGATTTGCTGCACTTGCGCCATACTTATTGGTTAAATACTACAGCACATCTAAGCCTTGTTCAGGAATTTCAGGAACGCGTTGAATCGGCAATAGCTCTACACGGGTTGCGGTATGTTCATTCCAGTTTTGTTTTAACTTTTGAAATGCGACATAACTCATGGGATAAACAATATCAAAGACAAATTCAATTTTCATTATTCTGCTCACTGTTGATTTTATACTTGTAGATCGATGGCTGATTGATGCAAGGGATTGATTGTGGCTTTATTGATGGAACTCAAAAGCAGTCAAATCACCTGATATTTCATTTGATTTAATGCCGTCTTGCTGAAATGAAACTTAAAGCTTTATAAAGATTTTGTAATTAATCAGGACGTAAGTGGGTCTTGCGCAGGCTTGGTGTGATTTCAATAAAAAAGAAAAAAATGAGGGATTTATCACGATATATATGTACGAAATAAATCATTTTAATGTTAATATAGGCCCATATATTTATGATTTAGAAAGAAATTTAATCATTTAATTTGAAAAACCGATTAATTTTATAAAAACAAACCGTTTCACCTATTTAATGGTTTGTTCTATCATTCTCTCATCAAATAAATTTACTCCTCTGGAGACGTTAGCAATGTTAGATCAAAATACTTCTGCTCAATTAAAAACCTTACTTGAACGCCTTGAAGGCCCGATTGAAATCGTCGCGACTTTAAACGGCACTGACAAATCAGACAAAATTAAAGAATTGGTGACCGAAGTTGCTGCCTTATCTGATTTAGTGACTGCACGTTTTGACGGTAACAACAGCCGTGCGCCAAGCTTTGGTATTGCAAAAGCAGGTGAAACACCACGTGTATTCTTCGCAGGTCTACCGATGGGCCACGAATTCACTTCTTTGATTTTGGCATTGTTACAAACCTCTGGTTATGCACCGAAAGTTTCTGACGAAGTACTGAATACCATTAAAGGTTTAGGTCTTAAAACTGACTTTGATGTGTTCGTATCACTCAGCTGCCATAACTGTCCTGACGTGGTTCAAGCCTTGAACCTAATTGCGATCTATAACCCAGGTACAACTGCAACCATGATTGATGGTGCATTCTTCCAAGACGAAGTCGAAGAACGCAAAATCATGGCTGTACCAATGGTATTCCAAGACGGTGAGCACATTGGTCAAGGTCGTATGACCTTGGAAGAAATCATTGCTAAATTAGACACCAACTCTGCCGCAAAAGATGCTGAAAAGTTAAATGCCAAAGAAGCCTTTGATGTTCTTGTGATTGGTGGCGGCCCTGCGGGGAATACTTCTGCAATCTATGCAGCACGTAAAGGCATTAAAACAGGTATCGTGGCTGAACGCATGGGCGGTCAGGTCATGGATACGATGGACATTGAAAACTTCACGTCGATTCAAAAGACTCAAGGTCCTAAGTTTGCTGCTGAAATGGAAGCACATGTACGTGAGTACGGTGTGGACATTATGAACTTGCAACGTGTATCTGACATCAAAGGTGCTGACCAAACAGCTAATGGCTTAGTTGAAGTGACTTTAGAGAATGGTGCAAAACTTGAATCTAAAACAGTGATTCTTTCAACAGGTGCACGTTGGAGAGAAATGAACGTTCCGGGTGAACAAGAATACCGTACACGTGGTGTTGCATACTGCCCACACTGTGACGGTCCATTGTTTAAAGGTAAACGTGTTGCGGTGATTGGTGGTGGTAACTCAGGTGTCGAAGCGGCGATTGACCTTGCAGGTATTGTGGAACATGTAACACTTGTTGAATTTGATACCAAACTTCGTGCTGACCAAGTCCTTCAAGACAAGTTAAACAGCTTACCGAATACCACTGTGATCATGAATGCATTATCTACAGAAGTGGTTGGTGATGGTTCACAAGTGACTGCACTGAACTACAAAGACCGTGCAACTGATGAAATCAAAACGATTGAATTGGCAGGTATCTTTGTACAAATCGGTTTGTTACCAAACACTGATTTCTTAAAAGAAACAGCAGTTGAACTTTCAAACCGTGGTGAGATCGTAATTAACGAACGTAACGAAACCAATGTAAAAGGTGTATTTGCTGCCGGTGACTGTACAACAGTACCTTACAAACAAATCATCATTGCAACAGGTGAAGGCGCGAAAGCTTCATTGTCTGCTTTTGATTACATCATCCGTTCGGGTCAATAAAAGAAAGGCCAGTGTGTTTCGAGAAACACGCTGGCCGCGCTGAATGTTGTCATTTGAATATTATTTTTCTTAATATTCTCGTTTTACAGGAACTTTGGATGCTAACACCGGAGTTCCTTTTTTTGTCTGCAAAATTAGGATTCAAAAATGTCCCCACACATTTTGAATCCTATTCGTTGCCCAGCTATTTTTGTTTTACAACCTTATTTTTATACTTTCCCCAAGGTTGTTTCTCTATAAAATATAAAGCGGAGTATGCAATTAATATACCAATCACATCACGAATTTAAGATTTAAATAAATTCAAACCTTTAAACTTCTCCATTAACTGCTCATCTGTCTCCATGTATTCAGGATGAGGCACAATGCACTCAATCGGACAAACTGAAACACAAGTTTGGTGCGCATAGAAACCGACGCATTCAGTACAACGTGCGACATCGATTTCATAAATCTTTGAGCCTTCATAAATGGCATCATTGGGACATTCAGGTAGACACATGTCACAATTGATGCATTTGTCTGTAATCAACAAAGCCATAAAGTAAACTCAAGCCTGATAAGCTAAAGTTGAAGCCGAAATATCCACTGTCGAATTGGGTAAGTTACGAATCAGTAAGGCGTATCGCATATCCACATCGGCAGGTACAGGAATATCCACGATATGACCTGAACCTTTGGCATCGTCAATTAGATTACCTTTTTTATCTTTCATTTCAGTTAAAACGAAGGTGATGTTGCCTGAAGTGGTCATCAGTTCTAAAGAATCACCTACAACAAAACGGTTTTTCACTTCGATTTTAAGAGAGTCACCATTGCGTTCTAAGACTTCACCTACAAACTGTTGATGATCAAAACGTGAAGAGCCGGTTTCATAGTTTTGATATTCACTATGTACATGGCGGCGTAGAAAACCTTCGGTATAACCACGGTTCGCAAGACCTTCAAGCTGAGACATGAGAGCAGGGTCAAATGGTTTACCAGAAAGGGCATCATCGATGGCTTTACGATAAATTTGAGCGGTACGCGCACAGTAGAAATAAGACTTGGTACGGCCTTCAATTTTTAAAGAATGAATGCCCATTTTGGTTAAACGGTCAACATGCTGTACAGCACGCAAGTCTTTCGAGTTCATGAAATAAGTGCCATGTTCATCTTCTTCGGCAGCAAACATGTCTTCTTCATTGCGTTGTAATAAAACCGGCTCGCCGAATTGGTGTTGTTCTAGGGCGTGTTGCTCATCGGCATTTTTATTATTGCAGCATGATGATTCTTTAATTTGTGTGACTGGAATAACATCACCAGTTTCATCTTCAACTGCATCGTGAATTTTATAATCCCAACGGCATGCATTGGTACATGCACCTTGGTTTGCATCACGTTTATTCATATAGCCAGAAAGTAAGCAACGACCGGAGTAAGCCATACATAATGCACCATGTACGAAAACTTCAATTTCCATATCAGGTACATTGTGTTTAATTTCTTCAATTTCTTCGATTGATAATTCACGTGACAGAATGACACGTGTCAGTCCCATATTTTTCCAAAATTTAACCGTTGCCCAGTTCACCGCATTGGCTTGGACAGACAAATGAATGGACACTTCTGGAAAATGTTCACGCACCATCATGATTAGACCAGGGTCAGACATGATCAGTGCATCAGGATTCATGGCAACCACAGGTTCAAGGTCACGGATGAAATTTTTCAGTTTTGAGTTATGCGGTTGGATGTTTACCACCACATAAAACTTTTTCCCTAAGGCATGAGCTTCTTCAATGCCAATTTTTAAATTGTCATGGTCGAAAGCATTATTGCGCACACGTAAGCTATATCGCGGCTGACCTGCATACACGGCATCTGCGCCATAAGCAAAAGCGTAGCGCATATTTTTTAAAGAGCCAGCAGGTGAGAGGAGTTCGGTTACGTGTTGAATCGTCATGTCAATAAAGGCATAAAAAATTTATGGCTTTATTGTAGTGATCTAAAAAAAGGATTCAACCAAGTATTTTAGTTGGGTTTTCAAGATATTCCGTTTTCCAAATGTTTTAAAATTTGGCAATCATTAATTTGACTGGTTTCATTACAGCTAGCACGGAGCTTACTTAACTGTATTTTAAAATTTTCTAATTCTTTAATTTTTTCAGAAACTTGACGAATGTGATTATCAATTAATTCATTCACAGCATGACAGCTTTGCGTAGGGGATTGCTCAAGTTCAAGCAGGGTTTGAATCTCGGTGAGAGAAATATCGAGGTTTCGACAGCGCTTAATAAAAACCAAACGTTTGTACATTTCTTCATCATAATAGCGATAATTGTTGTCTGCGCGGAAGCTAGGTTTCAGCAGTTTTTTCTTTTCATAAAAGCGAATACTGTCAATGCTTACCCCAGATTTGGTGGACAATTCTTTAATCAAATAATGTTTTTGTACGTTCATGCTTGACCTTGGAGTGAGTCCATAGTTTTGAATAAGAGTAATACAAATCCATTGATTTTAAAATTGGAGCACATTTATGGCATGTACATGTAGTCATGAGCCAGCACCAAACAAACCCAACAGTAAATTTCGTATCGCACTTTGGATTGCCTTAATCATTAACGCCATGATGTTTTTGGTGGAGGTGATTGGTGGGGCTTATGCACATTCTTCTGCGCTTTGGGCGGACTCGCTGGATTTCTTTGGTGATGCTGTAAATTATGGGGTTTCATTAGCCGTGCTTGGCGCCAGTTTATATTGGCGTGCAACAGTTGCCTTGGTGAAAGGTTTTGTCATGGCAGCGTTTGGGATCGTTGTGATTGCCAAAGTGCTCTATGCTTATGCCAATGGGATCGCTCCTGAACCAATCACCATGGGTGTGATTGGTATTCTGGCCTTAGTCGCTAATGTCATCTGTGCATACGTCTTATATGCCTTCCGTGAAGGTGACTCCAATATGCAATCCGTTTGGCTATGTAGCCGTAATGATGCGATTGGTAATGTCGCAGTGATCTTGGCTGCAGTCGGGGTGTTTGGTACAGGCAGTCTATGGCCAGATTTGATTGTGGCCGCAATCATGGCGATCTTAGGTTTAACGGGTGGTTATCAGGTGATTCGAAAAGCACTGCAAGAGCGTAAGCAAAAAGATATTCTGAGTACCCCTTGCTCTTAAAATACTTACTCTTAAATCCACCGTTAATGGCATTCATTTTATCCATGTTTTTAACGCAGATGAATAGTCGTTAAATCGCTAGTTGAAATTAAAATAGCCGTCAGTTTTATACGAAATTTTCCTGACTGCTAATTCGATAAATCATCTGAAATCAGACTGTATTTAATGGGGTGCTCAGGTTTTATCTACAGACTCCCATTAAGTTATGCTTTACAATAGCGCGCGAAAATCATGTTTAAAAATTAGGTTTTCTACCTTAAAAGCTTTATGTTTAGGCTCCATTGGTGCATCAGGTAAATTAAATGTCGAAAAAGCAAGACATCATTAACGTTGCGCTCCAACTCTTCAATTCTTATAGCTATAACTCGATTGGTATAGATCGAATTATAGGGGAATCGGGCGTTGCTAAAATGACGTTTTATAAATATTTCCCCTCTAAAGCCAAATTAATTGAAGAATGTCTCGTGATTCGAAATCTTAATTTACAGGAATCACTTGAAGCTGCTATTGCAGAATGTGATCCAGAAGACCATCTTTCACATATTAAAACCATTTTTGCTTGGTACGATGCTTGGTTTCATACTGCAGATTTCAATGGTTGTATGTTTCAAAAAGCAGTAGAAGAAATATCTAAAGTTTATCCGTCTTCATTGCAACCTGCGATTGACTATAAAGAGTGGCTCAAATCAAAATTAAGTACTGCCTTACAAAATCTGGGCATTCAGCAAACTGAACAACTCGCTGCATTTCTGAGTAGTATTATGGATGGCATGACCATCCAAGCCCAAATTGACCCCAACCAAGTGCATTTAGCAGAGTATTGGAAGCGAGTTGAAACCTTAATTCGTTTGGAATTGGCTGCTTAAAAATTTGTTTGTAGGCATCTAGGTTTTAAATCTAGCGACGACTTATTTGTATTGATTAACCATCAATTTTTTTCACATGACTTAAGATTCTAAGAAAATAAAAAGCGCGATTATTTGGGGTAATCGCGCTTTGCTGACAATTGTGCGTTCAAATCATTCACTTTGTTAGCTTAAGTCAATGATTTGATTTTCGAACGTTTTATACGTTTTCTCTCATTTATATTTTTACCCTCTGAATGCTAAATTCATTCGGTTTTTGCAGCAAAATAGACAGACTTGTCTGTTTTTTTTGAATTATAGGGGATCTTAGGTGAATTACAAGACAGGAAAGAAAGGGTTGTGTGTTTTTTAATCTGACTTGAGTTTAAATTAATCTACTATTTTTAAAGATAATATTAAAAAATTGATCATTAAGCTCGATTTAAATTAGACGATAAAACTATTTTTACAGTTGCGTGCATGACGCTGTTCGTTGGGTGCAAGTACATGGTCTAAGACCATTTGGTGAATATTTTATATGCAAGAAGTAATTAGTGAGTGGGTTCTCCGCTTTTTATTTTTAAGTGAATTTTTGAATCGTGGATTTTACATAACGAAACATCTTCTATGGTTTTAAGCATTAAGTTTATTGATGAATTTGACTAAACTAGCAGCAAAATTATTTCCATGATTACAATTTAGAATTTTTATTATGTTAGGCAAAATATTTGCTGTATTAGAACAATTGGGTCTATCCGCTCAAAAACGTGCCATTCATGTGCAATTTTCCAACCCTGCGTTGAATGAAGAGCTTTTTATTCAACGTATTGATGGGGAGCATGTCTTAAACCAAGGCCTGCAAGCGACTTTGATTTGCCTATCTACTAATGCACTTATTCCACTAAAACAATTTATTGGCGTACAAGTCGCCGTTGATCAAGTGACCGATCAGGGCGAACTCTTCCGCACCACGGGTATTATTACCGAAGCCACCCAAGGCCAGAGTGACGGTTCACTCACGCTGTATAAACTCACTTTAGAAGATGCAACATCGCTGTGGCATAAACGCAGGAACAGCCGTGTGTTTATGAACAAATCTGTTCGCGATGTCAGTGAAACTCTCTTTAAAGAATGGCAAAGCAAAAGTCCGCTCTTTGCTGCCAGTCTAACGCTAGATCTAAGCGGTTTAAGTCAGAACTATGATGTACGACCTTTCATCATGCAGTCGAATGAAAGCGATTATGACTTTTTAACGCGTCTTTGGCGCAGTGAAGGCATCAATTGGCTCATCGATGAAGCGCAGCTGAAAGCACCACATTCCTCAGCGCCAATTGAAAAACAAAAACTCCGCCTGATTGATGACAATAGCCAATATCAAGCACTCAGCCGTCGTAGTATCCGCTTTCATCGTTCTAGCGCCACTGAAAAACAAGACAGCATCACCAGCTTGATTGGTGAACGTAGCATTCAGCCGACTGCGGTACACGTACAGCGCTGGCAAGCCGATGGACTCAGCCAAGAAGAAGGCGCAGGTTCAGTTCAAAGTAAACATCAACATAGCCAAAACCAAGACAATGCCAGTTTAAGTTTGGAACAAGCATGGCATATCAGCCCTGCATGGATGCAAGATTTAAAAGGTGAAGACCAAGCTACCGCTTCATCCAACAGTCAAATTGAAAAATTGAATCAAAACCTAACGCGCTATCATGAGCTACAATCGAAAAAATTCAATGCACAATCGACTGTGCGTGATACACAAGTCGGTTATTGGTTTGAACTGAATGAACACCCTGAAATTGATCAACACAGTGGTGCAGACAAACAATTTTTAATCACAGAAAAGAAATTCTATAACCAAAATAACTTACCCAAAGATCTCACTGAACAGGTCAATCAACTGATTGAACAAAGCCAGTGGAATATTAAACCCATCCATGAACAGGCCGAGCGTCAGGCCAATCAGCTCACATTGCAACGCCGCAATATTGCGACCGTTCCTGAATATAACCCACTCGAACACCGTCCAAGCACCCATCCGCAACGCGCCAAAGTCGTTGGGCCAAGCGGTGAAGAAATACATGTCGATGAATGGGGGCGTATCAAAGTCCGCTTCTTATTTACCCGTGGTGATGACCACAGCCATGATGGCGGTGCAGGCAGCAATGATAATGATACGGACTCTGCATGGGTCGATGTACTGACTCCATGGGCAGGTGAAGGCTATGGCGCACGATTCTTACCGCGGATTAATGAAATTGTAGTCATTGATTTTTTTGACGGTAATATCGACCGACCATTTGTGGTGGGGCGTATACATGAGGCACAGCGCAGTCCGACCCAATTTGATGGTAAAGGCAAACTGCCCGACACCAAAAAACTGGCTGGAATAAAAAGTAAGGAAGTCCAAGGTGAAGGCTTTGGACAACTTCGCTTTGATGACACGACTGGACAAATCTCAACACAATTACAAAGTACCCATGGTGCCACCCAGCTCAACCTCGGTAACCTCAGTCATCCCAAAGAAACCGCAGAAAGTGAGGGAAGAGGCGAAGGCTTTGAGCTGAGAACCGATCAATGGGGTGCAGTACGAGCAGGACAAGGGCTACTTGTCAGCACACACTCACAACAACAAGCAGCGGCAATGCACCTCGACGCACAAGCTGCAAAAGATCAAATCGAAGCCAATTTAAACAGCAGTAAAGCTTTAAGTGAAGTGGCGAAAAATCAACAAACTGACCCACTTGAAGTCTTGGATAATCTGAAAAACTTTCTTGGACAAATTGAAAAAGGCAGTAAAGAAAAAGCTGATGCCTTTAAACAAGCCTTAATGATTTTATCTGCACCAAACTCCATTGCTGTGAGTAGTCAGGAAGATATTCATCTTTCAGCAGATGGACAAATCAGCCAAAGTGCAGGCGATAGCATCAACCTCAGTAGCCAAAAATCTTTAATTGCCCATGCACAAAGCAAAATCAGTCTGTTTGCAGCTCAGGAAGGTGCAAGGCTGTTTGCTGGTAAAGGCAAGATAGAAATACAGGCTCAAGGTGATGGTGCTGATTTAATTGCTCGCAAAGGGATTCAGATCATTTCGACGGAAGATGTAGTTTATATCACCAGTCCTAAAGAAATAATCCTGACTGGAGGCGGATCACAGCTCAAGATTAATGGTTCTGGCATATTCCCTACCACGGGTGGAAAGTTTGAGGTTAAGGCCGGGCAGCATTTATTTACAGGTGGAAGTACGGCTCAACCAAAAAATATTACTTTATCATTATTAGGTGAAATGCAAAATTGGATGGAATTGAACTACCATTATGATGATTTATCACCAGTTAAAGGGGCTCCTTTTAAAGTCTTTTTTGAAGATGGAAGTTACAGAGAAGGTACTTTAGATGATAAAGGGTACGCTAAATTAGAAAATGTACCTAAAGGAAAATCTGAAATTTATTATGGGGAAGATCCGTCAGAGTTTAAAAAAGACATTCCCGATGACCTAGATGCAGAAATTGAAGATACAGACACTATTGACGATGATATTTGGTCACTATTAGATGAAGAAGCATATCAAAAACTTACAAATAACTTACAGAATGGAGCGAAATAATGGGCTCTGTCGCTAAATATAAACGTTCTGTAGATTCTGTTCCCGGTGGATGGCTACAAAGTTTAAAAAAAGACACTATGACTTTCTTTAAAGGTGAAAGTACTGGTGGTTGGGCAATTTTAGCGGAGACGGTAATTGGGTGTGTACCTGTTTTAGGTCAATTGGTAGACGCGAGAGATATTATTAAAGCGATTATCATTTTATCTGCAAATCCAGCTAGCCCTGCTGGATGGTTTGATCTTATTACAGCATTAATTGGCTTAATTCCAGGTGGTGGGGATGCTGTCAAAATGTCATTAAAAAGTGTCAAAAAAGGCGCTTTACCAATGGATAGTATTTTAGATGGTATCCGAAAACTAGGGAAGGGTGATCCTGAGCAATTGATACGTAAGTGTCTAGATCTAAATGCATTACAAAAAAATTTGGATAAGATACTGACAAACCCTAAAGTATTAAATCAGCTAAGCCCTGAAGCTCGTAAAAATGTTGATCAGATTCGAAAAAATTTAGGTAAACAATTACAAGAATTTAAAAAGGAAGTTGATGGCTGGCTAATAAAAAGTAGAAAAACTTCAGCAGATGCAAATAAAAATTCTAAGAACCAAACAAATAAGCCAAATTCTCCAGCAAATGGTGGACAAAAAGCAAACAATACAAATCAGGGCAAATCTAACAGTACCAATAATTCGTCAATAGGCCAAACAGCTATAACTAATTTATCTAATAAATTTAAAGGTATTCTAGGTGAGCATATGGCAGATTACTATTGCCAAGAAATTAAAGGCTGGGGAACTTCAACACATGATAAGATAGGAACGAAAAACTCTCATAAATTGAATGATAATGGGGAAATGGTAAATCTATTTTCTATTAAAAGTAGAGGGCGTGGTATAGATGGAGTTTGGAAGAAAAATAATAATGACGCAAAACCATATGCAATTATTGAGGCTAAATGTAGCCAAAATCCTGCTGCTTCACTTAGAGATTTATTAGGTGATGCTAATGATAAAAATGGTATTGATAAATCAATACCTCAACAACAACAAAGATCTGGCAGAACTTCTAGAAACCGTACTAACACTAGTTCAACTAATCGTAATCTAACTTTAGGTGGCGAAAAATATAGAGATTCTAGTGGAAAAGTAGTTCAAATGAGCCATCATTGGATAACAAATCGTCTTGTTAAATCAGTAGGAATTAAGCTAGCTCCAATAATATTGAAAAAAAGAAGATATGAAAGATATGTTATTTTTTTTAGTGGATTGCAGGTAGTAGAACATGCTGTTGCATTAATTAAATTCTTATCTAAAAAAACAGTAACTGATAAAGAACATTCTATTCATACAGCTACAAAGGTTTGGACTGATAAAGACATTAGTATCGTTGTTAATAATAAATAATTGGAAATTTATTTATGATGGAATTTAAGTTTAATCGTAGACAACAATTTTTAGATGAAAGTTACTATCAATCTACAAGGAGTGAGCTTGTCAGCGCCATAGAAAGTTTTTTAAGTGAATCAAATGATGATGATGATATCGAAGCAGGATGGATAGACTCTTATTCGATAGCGTCTAGATATCAGTTTGATTTGCTTATTTTGGACTATACTGCTGGTAAACCGATTGAGTATTTACGCTTAGAATTTGATAAAGTAATTGAATTATTCAAGGAACTCTCTATAAAACAAAGAGCCTATTATAAAAATAATAATTTTAGTGTTTTTGACATCGAAATTTTAGATGACTATTGTGTATATATATGGATTATCAGCCTTTGTTATTTATTAAAAAGAACTGATTTACTACCGTTGGTAGCTAACCTTGTTGATGGAGAGGATCAAGAAAATGGAGGGAAAGATTGGATTGTAGAGGAATTTTTGGCTTTTAATGACGATAACCGTTTTGATTGTTCAGATGTCCTTTTTTCAAATCCTTATTTTGAGTTATCCAATGCATTTGTGACCCAAGATAATAAAGTTTCATTCAAGCATTTAAACAAATTTTTAAAAAAATGGTATAAAGATTTATCTGGAGCTCCATGGCATGATACCCATAAATCAGAGGGTGGATATTATGGATATTGGGCTTTTGAAGCAGCTTGTGCTGTTATTCTATTAGAAATAGAAAATGATAAAGAATTTCATGAATACCTCTATTATCCTAAAGACTTAATAGAGTTCTATCGTACATTTAAACCTAGTAGTGCTGAAATTGACCTCCTAACTAAATATCAAAAAGTATCAATTCAAGCAGGTAAAAAATGTCCTCAATCAGGTTATTGGTTCAGTGTAGCCAAGGAAAACACTCGTAAATACTTTAAACAAGGGGAAATATTCCCTGATTTTGAAAGTGATTGGGGGGATGTATATTGGCAGTTTGACGGTGAAGAATAAGTGAAAATATGCCCTTCGGGGCAGTTTTTGGGCATAAAATGGATTTAGTTAATATAAAAAGACAACAATTTCTTACACCTCAAATGTATGAAACATTAAAGGCGGAAACTCTGAACACTATTGAAACTTTTAAAGTAAATCCTACAGGTGTTGGTGATTCAATAGAAGAAAGATGGGTATACTCTTATGCTATCGTAGCAGAGGACTATTTAAATCTGCTTATATTGGAATATACAGCTGGCAATAGTTTACCTTTTATTAGAAGCCAAATTGAAATAGTTATTGACTATTATGAGCAATATGGAAGTAAATTAAGAAGTTATCATAAAAATATAAACTTACCAGTTTTTGAATTATTTACTATTGATGGCTATTGTCCATGTATTTGGTTAATCAGTTTGTGTTATTTACTCCACCGAAAGGATTTGCTACCTAGAGTTGCGAAATTAATTGACGGAGAAATGAGAGAAAATGTTGCTCAAGATTGGCTAATTGAAGAGTATTTATCTTTTTCAGATGAAAATAGATATGATTGTTCAACAGTATTAGTACCAAAACCTTACTTATTATTATGTGAAGCCTTTTCAAATCAAGATAATGAAATTTCTTTAGCTTTTGTCCGTAAGTTTTTAAAGAATTGGTACAAAGATTTATCAGGTGCGCCTTGGCATGATACTCATAAATCAGAAGGTGGCTATTATGGATACTGGGCTTTTGAAGCAGCGTGCGCTGTTATTCTGTTAGAGATAGAGAATGATACTGTCTTACATGAATACTTATATTACCCTAAAGATTTGGTTGAATTTTATCACAAATTCAAGCTCAAAACTTCAGTAATAAATTTTCTTGAAAATCATAATAAATTTTCAATTAAAGCTGGGGAAAAATGTCCTCAACAGGGTTATTGGTTTACAGTTGCTAAAGTGAACTCACGTCAATACTTTAAATAGGGAGATATTTTCCCTGATTTTGAAAGTGATTGGGGTGATGTGTACTGGCAGTTTTATGCCTTCGGGGCTTGATAATATTGGATCTCTAAAAAAAGAAGTATTAATTAAAAGAATATTTTATGAGCACAGCACAAGTTTATTTAAATGATGAGGAAATAGAAGAACTCATTCGTGATATTCCATTTGATACTTCCATTTTGTATGGAGAGGAAAATAAAGAGTTCGGAGTTTGCCCTTATATTACATTTTATATTGATCAAAAAAAAACAAATGCGCAAGAATTTTTGATAAAAGTAATTGATATTTATGAGAAATTTGAATTCGAAATAATTGATAAGCCATTTCATTTAAGATTTCGATGTGATATAGAAGTTTGGAAAAAGGCAATTTCATGGATTAGAAGTCGTGAAGAAATATCAGCTGAAATGGCAAAAATTTATAAAAAATATTTCATTTACTATTTAGGTGCAACATCTGCACAATCTCAAGATCAAAGTCCACGTTGGGCTTTAAGTGCAAAGATTAGAGACTCTAGTGAGCGCTATTCTAGTCTAAAATTAACTTTTGGTGATCAATGGTATAGATCCAATAAAGATATTTGGTACTCATTTGTTCAAAAATGTCTAGAAATGCTTAACCCAATTCAAGCATATAGTGGATATGAAATTGGAAACACAAGTCAATTTGCATTTGTTTCTCCTGAATTTGAAACAGTTGAACGGACTTTCACGGATTATTTTTACGGGCTCGATATTGATCATCCTGGTATGGAGTTTTCTCATGAAAATATGTTTATTGCAGAAGATCGGGATGGTTTAGGTGGCGGTATTCGTACCCCAACATGGTGCTTTTTACTTTCTCCCTACTGGCTAGAGAAACTAGGCTTGAGTGAAGAACAAATTCGTGAAAAACTGGATGATCCACGAATTGAAATTACTAAAATTATAGACCCAGAAGATTCAACAAAATACAGCTTATGGATACGTTTGGGAGAGCTTTCACTTTATCCAGTTGAAGAAGGTGTTCCTGATTTATTGGTGATGGCAAATGAACTAATTAAACCGATACGTTGTGATAACTTAAAACTGACCACTTTAGATGCATGGTCAGATGATCCAAATCCACGTTTTGATGCGGTCAGTTCAAAGCAATGGATTGCACGATTTGATGAAGACAGCACTTGGCCTGAATTAAAACGAGTGAAAGTTGAAGTTCAAGAACCAGAAAGAATAGATATTGTTATTGCCGGTAGCCCATGTCCTCACGCAGGATATTGGTATACTTTTGCTAAAGAAAACTCACGTCAATATTTTAAACAAGGTGATATATTCCCTGATTTTGAAAGTGATTGGGGTGATGTGTACTGGCAGTTTGATGGTGAAGAATAAATGGATGTCCTTAGACGCTTGTTCATTTAAGCATGCCACAGAAATTCCAATCCAAAGGTCTAAAAAACAGAAGAAAAGCTATAGTGGCAAGAAAAAGAAATACACCTTTAAAGTACAAGCCATCATTCATTATAAAACTCAGAGAATTCTGAGTTTATGCGCTGATCGAGGTTCAGTACATGATTTTGAGCTCTTTAAACGCAACTTTAATCAGATTCCTATAGGGGGCTTTTATCCTCGCAGATAAGGGTTATCAGAGAATTTATGTTGTATATGTGAATAGTCTGTTGCTATCAAAAGCTAAACGTCACTGTAAGTTAGATCCTGAACTTAAAATTTATAACCAAGAGATCAATAAAAGAAGAATTGGGATTGAGCACATATTTGGTTGCCTTAAAACCTTTAAAATTTTGGCTGAGCGTTATCGAAATAGAGATAAAAGACTGGGATTACGATTCAATTTAATTGCTGGGGTTTACAATATGGAGTTGGATAAAAAATGATTTATGCAAGAGGTCTAATATATTTTTAAATTCACATAATATTTATTTCTTTACAAATAAAAACATTTTGATAGAATTTAAATTAAGTATAAGTAATGTAAGTAATTTCTAAAAATAAACTGGATATTTTAGAGATTTTTAGCAGAGGGTGTAGTGAAAATAATTAAATTTTTAGTCGTAGGTGCTGTGTTGTTAATTACTGGGTGTAGCTCGAAAGTTGTGACCTATGATGCAACTGGTCAGGTGATTGGATCATGTAAAGCAACACGTGGTTTACTTTCGACTGCCAGTGCCCATTGTGGTGGCTCAGGCAATGCGATTGGTGTGAATTACAATACAGTGGATGCCAAGACTGGACTATTACCAGTACCACCAAGTCAAAATCAGATTAATTTAGCACCGTAAATAATAGAGGGGAAATATTGTGAAATTATCAGCACTTATTGCATTAGTAGCAACGGTTGTACTGACGGGTTGTGCATCGACGGTTACTACATTTGACTCACATGGTCGTATGATCGGTTCATGTAAGGCGGAAAGAGGTTTTATTATTGGGGGGGGCGCAGGTTGTTCAGGTTCTGCAAACCAAGAAGGCCGTGGACGTTAATTTTTTCGTGATGATAGCAATAAAAAACCGAGCTAAATAGCTCGGTTTTTTGATCCAATATTATTGGAAATAATAAGAAATCTTATTTTTCAACGAATGCACGTTCGATCACGTAGTCGCCTAGAACGCCCATCTTAGGAGATTCTTTCAAACCGTGCTGGTCAAGTAGTGCAGCAACGTCGTCTAGGAATGCAGGTGAACCACAAAGCATTGCGCGGTCAGTTTCAGGGTTGAAACGTGGAAGCCCAATTTTTTCGAAAAGTTGTCCAGATTCAATGGCAGTTGTTACACGGCCTTGAGTATGGAATTCTTCACGAGTTACCGTAGGGTAGTAAACCAATTTTTCTTTCGCGCCTAATTCACCAAAGAATTCGTGGTTAGGAATTTCATCTAAGATTAAATCTTGATAAGCCAATTCCGAAATGAAACGTGTACCATGTACAACGATGATTTTTTCAAAACGTTCGTAAGTTTCAGGGTCACGAATTACAGAAAGGAACGGTGCAAGACCTGTACCTGAAGAAAGTAGGTATAAGTTTTTACCAGGGTTTAAGTCATCTAGAACCAACGTACCTGTAGGTTTTTTAGATACTAAAATTTCATCGCCAACTTTTACTTTTTGTAAAATAGACGTTAAAGGACCATCTGGAACTTTAATAGAGAAAAACTCTAATTCTTCTTCATAGTTTGCGCTTGCAATAGAATAAGCGCGCATTAAAGGCTTACCATTTACTTCAAGGCCGATCATCACAAATTGACCGTTTTTAAAACGTAACGCAGTATCGCGAGTGGTTTTAAAAGAGAATAAAGTGTCATTCCAATGGTGGACGTGAGTAATCTTTTCGACGTTAAAAGCAGCCATTAAAGGTCTCAATAAAATTATCAAATTAGAACAGCTTACTATTCTAATCTAAAATCATTCTCGATAAACTGAATATATTTAATTGAACTTATCAGAAAAAGTGATTATGTCTGAGCTTAAAATGCCAATTATCGGGTATATGAAATCTCCCTACCGAGAAAAATTTGGTATTCCACGTCAGCCGAATTTGGTGCAAGTCGAATCTTATATTGAAATGGTGGAACCTTATAACGATTTATTGGCTTTCGAAGGGATTGATGATTTTAGTCATCTTTGGCTGATTTGGCAGTTTCATGAAAATAAAAATGCAGATTCGACAAAATTTCGTCCGCAAGTTCGTCCTCCGCGTTTAGGTGGTAATCAAAAAATCGGGGTATTTGCGACACGAAGTATGTACCGACCGTCACCTATGGGCTTGTCGGTTGTGCAGCTCAAAGGGGTGAAAAAAGTCGGAAAATCGGTACGTGTCTATGTTGTCGGTAGTGATTTGTTGGATGGAACACCAATTTTAGATATCAAACCCTATATTCAATATTCAGATGCAGTTATGGATGCGCAAAGCGGTTATGCGCAGGATGAGCCAGAAAGAAAATCTGTGATTTGGTCAGAGCACGCTGAGCAACAAAAACAGGTATTTTTGAATAATGGCAATTTAACCGAACAATTAACAGCAGAACTGGAACAAGTATTGAGTTTAGATCCACGTCCTGCTTATCAGCATGATGTTGAACGTATATATGGCATGTTGTTTGGCGGTTGTAATGTGCGTTTTTGCGTAGACACTAATAAAATAGTCGTACACGAAATTCTAAGTGGTTAAAAAGATCAGGTTTTAAACCTGATCTTTTTTGAAATCGAATTACTTTAATTTAGAGTATTTATCAATTTCAGTACTAGCGATATTGTTAAATAGCGAGCATTCATTTTTGATTGCTTCTACATAGTTAGTTTCAACTTTTGCTTCCAGGCTATCCTTTCCATAATTTTGAATCGCCTCATCTAAGTCAGCTTGATAGTCTTTAATATCATTAGCCAATGTGTAAGTGGTCCCTGATTTATAGTATGAGCCATAACGATAATTTTGATTAAACTGCACATAAGCATCAAAATCATAATTTACAGGTTGATTTTTCGAAATATAAACTGGATAAGAAGCTATGTTTTGGATGGTATAACCGTCATCTAAATATTCAGTAGGATCAAAACCATTAATGTTGTCACCAAGGAGTTCAACATAATTTTTTGAACTTGATGATGTTTTCAGTCTTAAGCAAGTTGAACCTTGAGGAAAAGTTTTTCCTTTTAAT
The DNA here is from genome assembly GCF_013418685.1 of Acinetobacter sp. YH12129. NCBI lineage: Bacteria > Pseudomonadati > Pseudomonadota > Gammaproteobacteria > Moraxellales > Moraxellaceae > Acinetobacter > Acinetobacter sp. YH12129. The sequence goes on along the minus strand of NZ_VPBP01000011.1, from coordinate 46,120 downwards.
TTTGAATAATAGAAACTAGGGAATGTGCCCAACTTCGTTGCTAACGTAGTATCTGCACCTGAAAGATAATTAAATGTGTCTACGTAATAGCCAATTTCTTTACCTGTTAAATTTACCACTTCGAAATTTTGAGTCAGTTTCAGACCATTGAAGTTTTGACTAGATGCTGGTGTGAAAATCCATTGGCTATCATTTTTAGAAATTAAATTGGCAAATTTATAACCATATTCGGTTTTGTTCAGCACTGGTGTATAAAGGCCTTCGTCTGTTAAATAATCAGAAATTATCCATTTCAAGTCATAATTTTCATTGTTATTGCTTAAATAATCAACATTGAAATAAATAGTATTATTTTGAATATTGAAATGTGTTTTTTCGAATAAATTGTCGCTTCCATCCCAATATGATGATGAGTAGATTGACCATTTATTATTTTCGGAACTAGTTTCAGCTCCATTTCCTGATCCAGTTTCAGATGAAGTAGAACTATTGTCTGAAGAGCCGCCGCCGCAAGCGCTTAGAATTAAGGAACTAAAAATGGCTAGGCTTAAAATTTTAAATTTCATGTTACCCTCTTTAATAAATTATGAATTACGTCACTATTATTTGTGACTGTTGCATATAGTATAGAAAAACATAAAAAAGGGAATGTTAAAAATTAACTAATTAAAATTAATGATTTAAGTTAAATTTTTCTTAATAATTTAAGTAAAAAATATTGCGTTTTAATCAGCTGGTTTTGTTATAGTGAACCTATGTTTGGGGAACATAGAACAATGACTTTTAATTTTGAAATTGACACTTCTTGGTGTTTAGACCAATTACAAAAAGATGGACGTATTACTGAACGGGACAAAATACTGATTCAAACCACGCACCGTCAGCGTGAGCAGTTGAAATGGCATCCTCTACAATGGATTGCCAATTTTAATTTAGTCGATCAGAGTCATCCGCAGTCTACCTTAACATTGAATAGACTTTGCCAATGGTTGGCAGAAAAGTCTGGAGTACCGTTTTATATTATCGATCCTCTAAAAGCTGATGTGCCTGCTTTGACAGCCATTATGTCTCAGGAATTTGCAGTACGAAATCGCATTTTAGCGGTTGAATTACAAAATGAGCATGTGCTGATTGCAACGGATCAACCTTATAAAAATGAATGGATTGCCAATTTAGAGAGAACGGTATTACCACGCAAGATTCAGCGTGTATTACTCAGTCCAGACCAACTACAGCGTTACTTGGTTGAATATTACCAAGTGAGTCGTGCGGTCAGTAATTCGCAAAAATCATCGAGTTATGACCGTGAAAATAAAGGCGTTGAAGCACTATTACAATTAGGTGATACACAAAATCCAGATGCCAATGATCAGCATATTGTGAAGCTTGTGGATTGGGTCTTACAGTTTGCCTTCGAACAAGGTGCAAGTGATATTCACCTCGAGCCGCGTAAAGATACAGGAAAGGTGCGTTTTCGTATCGATGGCGTATTGCATACCATCTACAACATGCCCGCAAATACCCTGACAGCCGTGGTCTCGCGAATTAAGATCTTAGGTCGGATGAATGTGGCTGAAAAACGTAAACCGCAAGATGGACGTTTAAAAACCCGTACACCCAAAGGCCAAGAAACAGAGCTACGTTTATCGACGCTGCCAACAGCCTTTGGTGAAAAGTTAGTCATGCGTATTTTTGACCCTGAAGTCTTGGTACGTAGTTTCCAACAGCTCGGTTTTGAAGGGCGTCTGTTGGATGATTGGAAAGCATTAACCAGTCATAGTCACGGTATTATTTTAGTGACTGGTCCGACAGGTTCAGGTAAGACCACCACGCTTTATTCATCACTCAAACAATTAGCAACTGAAGAAGTGAATGTCTGCACCATTGAAGACCCGATTGAGATGTTAGAGCCAAGCTTTAACCAAATGCAGGTGAATACAGGGATTGATCTGGGCTTTGCTGATGGTGTACGGGCTTTAATGCGTCAAGACCCTGACATTATCATGGTCGGGGAGATACGAGATCATGATACGGCAAATATGGCGATCCAAGCTGCATTAACAGGTCATTTGGTGCTTTCAACTTTACATACCAATGATGCACCATCGAGTTTGACGCGATTACATGACCTAGGTATTCAGCCTTTTTTAACGGCAGCGACCATTTTAGGGGTTTTGGCACAACGTTTGGTTCGTCAACTCTGTCCACATTGTAAGCGTGAGACTTTTATCAATGAACAAGAGTGGAAACATTTGACCTTTGAATATGCGATACAAATGCCTGATTTTGTCTACGAGGCGGTGGGCTGTGATGAATGTCGTCAAACGGGTTATAAAGGCCGTGTGGGGATTTATGAATTTATGCCACTCAGTATTGAAACCAAACAATTGATTGGTGCCAATGCAGATCTAACCCAATTACGTACACAGGCACGTAAAGAACATGTCGAGCCATTACGAATTGCAGGTGCGCGTAAAGTACTTGCAGGGGTGACGACTTTAGAGGAAGTTCTGCGTGTCGTACCGCTCAACTAATGGTTCGATCAAATAAATAAAAACGTCTTTGCAGCTTAAGATTCGACTCATCTTGCTTTGTTTAAATAGCGCTATCGAAATAGACAAAGTAAGAGAGACCGAAGATGACAACATTCACTCAATTGGTATGTGGTTTAGCATTTGCAGGTGTGGCATCAGTGGCAGTTGCGAATACAGCAGTCAATCAGGCTGCAGTTGCACCGATGAAAACCACATCGGTGAAACATGCCTTAGGCTTAAAAGATGATAGTAAAGTTCAATTGAAAGGTTATGTTGTGAAATCGATGGGCGATGAAAAATATCAGTTCCGCGATAGCACAGGCAGCATTACAGTGGATATTGATGATGAACTTTGGCAAGGCAAAGCGATTTCAGCTAAAACACCGGTAACGCTCATTGGAGAAATCGACATTGATTACAAACCGACGAAACGCGTTGAAGTTGATGTCGATCAAGTAAAATTTTAATTTAGCCTGTTATTCATTTCAGTGCTGCTCCATAAAAAACCACGGCTTGCTGTGGTTTTTTTATGATATGAGTAGATATGAGCAAAAGTTCGATACACTGAAGTCGGAACCATAGAAATAGGGTAGGTAAGATGCGAATTTTATTGGCAGAAGATGATGCATCCCAAGCAGACAGTATAAAAACATGGCTTGAAATGGATGGCTATAGTGTCGATTGGGTTGATCGCGGCGATCACGCTATTTTGGCTTTAGAACAACATCAATATGATTGCATACTTTTAGATCGTGGCTTACCAAAAGTAACTGGTGATGAAATTTTAAAACGTATCGTACAGTTGCATCCGCTTACACCAGTTTTATTCATTACTGCTCGGGACAGTATTGCAGATCGTGTAGAAGGTTTAGATCTGGGTGCTCATGATTATTTGGTAAAACCCTTTAGCTTGGAAGAGTTGTCAGCAAGGGTACGTGCCCAATTACGCTTGCATCATCAACAGCGTGATAATTCTCTGACTTTCGGGGATTTAAGTTTAGATGTACAAGCCAAAACGCTGCGTAAAAATGCGGAATTGATTACGCTGACATCGCGTGAATATCAAATCTTGCATAAGATGATGTTAAATCCTGAGCATATTATGACGCGTAGCCAACTCGAAGAATCACTCTATGCTTGGGGGGATGAAGTTGAAAGTAATGCGATCGAAGTTTTTATTTACCAATTGCGTAAGAAGATTGGCAGTGATTACATCAAAACCTTAAGAGGTTTGGGTTATCGCATGAATCTTCCACAACAAAGTTAAGTCTATGAGTGATAAAAAAAGCATTTCCTTACAGTCGCAACTGATTAAAACCTCACTGCTCAGTGCAATTTGGGCGGGAGCAATCTCCCTGTGTCTGATGTTGGGATTTGGTCTTTATCACATCATGAGTGTACATGATGCCCTGATGGACGAAGTGGCTGACATGCTCACTGCTACTGATCTCACGCTGAAGCAAGACGAACAAATAGATGAGCTGAGTGAAGAGTTTGATATGCAATATCAACTCATGCAAGGGTCGCAAGTCTTAACCACATCGGAACAACACACAGCATTTGAACATCAGCCCAATTTAAAACAAGGGTTGCATTATCAATGGAGAGAAGGCGCGCTTTGGCGTAGCTATGCACTTCAGGACGATGGATTAAGCGTACAAATCATTCAACCGATGAAAACACGGCTCAGAGAAACGCTGCAAAGCGTACTAGGCTATGCAGGGATTCTGTTGATTGTCTGGTTGATCCAATGGCTATTACTGCATATTTTGATTAAACGTCAATTGAAAGTTTTACAGCTTTTTTCAAAACAAATCGCTGAAAAAAATGTAGATGACTTACAAGCCATTGTCTTACCTGAACCTGTATTACAAGAACTAGAGCCGATCCAAACACAGCTGAATTTTTTATTAAGTCGATTAGATCAAGCCTTAGAGGCGGAACAACGCTTTACATCCGATGCTTCACATGAATTACGCTCACCGCTGTCTGCGATTCAAATGCGACTTCAGGTATTAAAACGAAAATATCCCGACATTCAGCAGGATTTATTGAGCATACAGCACGATGTTAATCGAGGAACGCGCGTGTTGGAAAATCTACTGATTTTGGCACGGCTCGACCCGACGCAATCGGAGCAATTAGATAAAAAACAAGAAGACTTAGAACAGCTGAGTTTACAAGTCTTTGACGCTTTACAGCCTTTTATTGAAGAAAAACAGATCGAATTGAAGCTACAGACCCAGTCTGTACAGTTTGCGATGAACCCAGAGTTGATGTTTAGCTGTCTACGCAATTTAGTCGATAACGCAATTCGCTATAGTCCTGAGCAAGGACAGGTAAAGATTGATTTAACGGTAACAGCACAGCAGGCGGTTTGGACGATTGAAAATCAAGGTGCGGGACTGACAGTCGCAGAATTGCAACGCATTGGCGAGCGATTTTACCGTGTATTGGGAACGAAGACGCAAGGTTCAGGTTTAGGTATTTCAATTGCCCAAAAAATTGTACAGTTACATCAAGGCCATTTAAATGTGGATGCATCTGAACTGGGTGGCTTAAAGGTACAACTCATTTTTCCAATCCGCTAAAAACATAATTTACCCTATGGAATTTGAGCGAAAGAGTATTGTGAGAGGAAGATGAGTGTTGCGATTTAAATTAAGTTTGAGTAGCTATAAAACTTAATTTAACTAAGTACAAAACTTAAAAAAGCAGTAAGCGAATGGCTTACTGCTTGTGTCCACGATTATTTTTATTGCGCTGATAATTATTATTTTTATCAGAAATTATTTGGTCAAAATAAGGCGATTATTTCGTGTTAAACGTAGTCGATATTCTTCACCTGCATGCATAATGCGAATTTCACGTCCTAAAGCAAAAAGGTTGTTTGAATGTAGCATTGGCAGTGAGTGGTGTGCTTCATTGCTACGAGTAAAAAGGCTAAATGGTGCGTTCATTCCGTCGACTCCGTGGTGTATTTCTGAATGGTTTAAATGATAATCATTATCGAATAGGCCTGTCAACGGTAATTTTAGGATTTTATAAAAAAGATAAATTTGCTTACACTTAGATATCAATTGGAACAGAGTAGAGAGCAGGGAACTATGTCTAAACCGCAAATCGATGTCGCCATTGCGATTTTATTGCATCAAGACAAAGTACTGGTGGGTTGGCGTGAAGCAAAACAACATCAGGGCAATAAACATGAGTTTCCGGGCGGTAAAGTCGAGCAGGGTGAAAGTCCTGAACAGGCTTGTCGTCGTGAAATTTTTGAAGAGGTTGGAATTGGTTTACATGACTGGCATGCTTTTGATTTTATTCAACATGAATACGATGATGTTATTGTGAAATTACATTTATTTCATGCCACCGTCCCGCATGCGTTGCTGAATGAAATCCAAAAGCCATGGGCCTGGTATTCGCGTCAACAACTCATGAGTTTGAATTTTCCAAAGGCCAATCAAGCTATTTTGCAGCGTTTATATTGGCAGCAACAGATCAAAATCACCGCCGATTTACCAACACTTGAAACGCTTAAAGAGACGCTGTTGTATTATTGGCGAGTCGATGCCAGCGCAGAAAATGCAGAGGCATTAAATCAATTACCTACCGTGATTTTAAAGCAATTGATAATTAATGAAGATCTATGGTCATTACTCTCTACAGAGGTGCAAGCACATATTTCGGCTTTACATCTTAAGCAGCACCAATTGCTGAAAAAAAATAAAGGTGATTTACAGCTTGGGAAGCGCTATATCGCAGCTTGTCATGATCAAGTTTCTGCGCTGCATGCGCAAAAAATTGGCTGTGAGGCTATTTTTATGAGCCCAGTTCTGGCGACACAAAGTCATCCAGAGGCGCAAGGTATGGGATGGGCGCATTTTTCTGAGATTGCACGAGGCATAGAAATCCCTGTTTTTGCTTTAGGTAGCATGCGTCCTGAATTATTGTCTATTTCACAGCAACATCATGCTTATGGGGTGGCAGGTATTTGCAGTTTTTAAATTAAAGTGTGTATTGAATTAAATTTGTATTTAAAGTCGATATTTTAGACTTAAAGTAACTATTGGAAATAAGCTTACTTTTAGTATGTTTTAAATAAAAAAGCCTGATCTCAATTAAGATCAAGCTTTTTTACGGGGTGCTTAAAGAGCTTTAATTGCTTGTTGTGCTTTTTGAATGGTGCTGCTTTTCTTTTGCATTTGACCGGCTTTTAAAACAACATTCCAAAGCTGTTGTTTCATCGGCTTGGTTTGAGCATAGCTTAATCCACGCAGTGCCAACGATTCTGCATTCGCAGGCTGATTTTTTCGATTGGCGATCATTGCCAAATATAAAAAAGTTTCCGCAGATTGCGGTGCCAAACGCTGTGCTTGAGTTGCCGCACTTTCAGCTTCATTCCATTTTCCATTGGCATAAGCGGTTCGCGTACTTTGCATCAATTTTTTGAATGCAGGCAAGTCACGACCATCATCAAATTTTTGAATTTGGGTTTTCTGCTCAGGAATAACGATGCGTTGACGTTTAATTTCTGGATGGTCATATGGCGTAATAATGACCCCAGAAGAGTCATGGATATCTGCCTTTTTTTCAGGTGGAGCAGGCGGCTTTTGCTCAGGTTCGACTATGGTTTGGCAACCAGCCAAAATGATCGTCAAAACGCTCAGAATACTGAACGTTTTTAAAACTTTAATGTTTTGCAATTTAATTTGTATACTCTCCACTTGAGATGATGCGAGGTTGATCAGATGAACCCTGATCATTATCGACATCACTTTCACGAATGTAGTCACCTAAACTATCATTTTGTTCCTGAGTTGGCTGCGTCTCTTCAGTATCAACTGTGTAAGGTTCTACTTCATATTGTGTCGAACCACATGCCGTCGCTTGATTTGGAATAGAGTTGCGCGACAGAGGAATATACATCGCACCTGTACAATGCTGTGCAGATAAATTACCTGAATAACGGTCTAACCAATGCCACTGTACGCTGTCTGGTTGACGTAAATTAACTGGTTTTTGACGTAACTGCTTCATGACATTGGTCCAAACAGGAAGTGCTCCTGACGAACCAGTTAAGCCTGTAACTTTGTTGTTGTCTAAACCTAACCAAACCACACTTAAGTAATTACCTGAATAACCTGCAAACCATGAGTCACGCGTATCATTGGTTGTCCCTGATTTACCTGCAAGTTTAAGTGAAGCCGGTAATGATGCATAAGCAGAACGGCCTGTCCCTGAACTCATCACTTGTTGTAAACCGTAGTTCAAGATAAAGGCTGCATCAGGTGCAATAGTCGGTTGTACCGTTAAGCTATAACGATCTAATAAACGACCATTGGCATCGACCACTGAACGAATAGCTTTCACTGGATATTTGAAGCCACCGGTTGCAAAGTTTCCATAGACACTCATGACTTCCATCGGTGACATATCGATAGCACCGAGGTAAATCGAAGGGTAGCTTGGAATATTAGAAGTCACACCAAACTTTTTCAGATGGTTAATAAAAGTCGACATACCGAACTCTTGACCTAAGCGTACCGCAGAGAGGTTATACGAGTTTGATAGGGCATCGACCATTGGTACGACACCATGTGCGCCACCACTATAGTTTTTCGGTGTCCAAGCTTTGCCATCACTTTGAATGCTGATAGGACTGTCTTCGATTTGACTCGCCCAGTTATAACGGTTTGATTCTATCGCACTGAGGTAAATCACAGGTTTTAGCAATGAACCGACTTGACGTTTAGCATCCATTGTACGGTTAAAGCCAGTAAAGTCCTGCGTTGAACCGACTGCTGAAACCAATTCACCATTTTCAGGATGAGACACCAGTACCGCGCCTTGTAATTCTTTCAAGCGTGCTGGATTGGCATTACTTAAACGTGCCACAGATTCTTTAAATGCAGTTTGTACACGAGTTTGAGCAATCGGGTCCATCGCGGTGAAAATACGCAGACCTTGATTGGTCAAATCGCTTTCTTGGTATTCGGTACGCAGTTGACGACGCACGATATCCATATAGTCTGGGAAGCGAGAAGGGCCCAATGTTGGTTTTGTAATGACATTTAATGGACGCGCTGACTCAGTTTCATATTGTTCTTGAGTTAAATAGCCCATCACCACCATATTGTTTAACACAATATTACGGCGTTTAATCGCACTTTCAGGGTTTTTCCACGGATTATATAGGGTCGGACCTTGAACCAAACCGACTAAATACGCCTGCTGAGCAATATTTAGTTCACGCAGCGGTAAACCAAAATAGAATTGTGAAGCTAAACCATAACCATTGATGGAATAGTTACCGTTTTGCCCTAAGTTCACTTCGTTTAAATAAGCTTCAAGAATTTCATCTTTGTCATAGTGAAGTTCAATCAGCATCGCCATTAAGGCTTCGTTGGCCTTACGCTTAATGGTTTTTTCAGGCGATAAATAGAAATTTTTCACCAATTGCTGAGTGAGGGTCGAACCACCTTGACGTTTACCACCAGTGACATTACTTACGATGGCACGTGCTGTACCACGAATGGAAATACCATGATGCTGATAGAAATTGCGGTCTTCGGTAGCAATTAAAGCTTGGATTAAAGGCTTAGGTACTTTATCGAGTTTAATCAGCACACGGTCTTCATTGTGCTGAGGATAAATACCACCAATTAACATCGGCTCTAAACGGGCAATACCACTACTTGAAGGTTTGGTCGCACTTACTTCAGTGATTTGATCTTCACCAAAGGTCACTTTAAGGACTTGTTCAGGGTCGACACTATCACCAAAGTCAAAACCACGCGTATGGATATAGGTCACATTGCCAGAAGTAACGTAACTCCCCGTTTTCGCATAGCTGTCTTGAGCGTTATAGCCCAAAAGTTTCAGTTCTTGGTTGAGGTCTGCTTGGCTTACAGGCGCATTGGTGTAAATTTCTAAAGGACGTGCAAATACCTTGGCTGGAATGTCCCAACGTTGACCTTCGAATTTATCCCGTACAATATTATCTAGACGAATAAGATAAATGCTGAACACGAGAAATCCGCCGATAATCAACAGCGAAAAAATCAGTGCAATTATGCCTATGCCACGTTCAGAATTCATAAATAGTGATAAGACCCTGAGAAATTTTGCTAATCATGCGAAGCTTTTCAGTATTTTGCAATATTTAAACTGTTATATGTATGCAAAATATTGGAAGCTACTTCACTAAAGTCGAAACTTTAAAGTTTTTTTAAATCATTTCTGTTAGTGATATGATACCAATGAGGCGAAGCGGAGCAAAAGCGCAGGTGCAAATTTCACATAAATCATTTCGAAACATTGGGTTGATTGGTCGTCCAGACAAATCATCAGTGATCGAAACCCTATGTTTGATCCACGATCATATTTTGAGTTTGGGATTACATCCTGTATTTGATACGCAAACAGCGCAGCTGGTTCCCTACAATAATACTCAGACGGTCAGCCGTAATTTATTGGGTGAAGTTGTCGATTTGGTGATCGTTGTCGGCGGTGATGGTTCATTGCTTCATGCTGCACGTGCCTTGGTGAAATACAATACTCCTGTGATTGGGGTGAACCGTGGTCGTTTGGGCTTCCTGACCGATATCAAACCGACAGAAGTGATTTTCAAGTTAGATCAAGTGCTCAAAGGTGAGTTTCAGCTAGACCGACGTTTCTTGTTGGAAATGGAAATTCGCTCGAAAGGCGAGTCGATTTATGATGCTGTGGCTTTAAATGATATTGTGCTGCATTCAGGTAAATCGGTACATATGATCGACTTTGAACTGAATATTGATGGGCAATATGTATACCGCCAACACAGTGATGGTTTAATTGTTTCGACACCAACTGGCTCTACAGCCTATGCATTATCTGGTGGTGGTCCGATTGTCCACCCAAGTATGGATGCGATTGCCTTAGTGCCAATGCATCCTCATACTTTGTCGTCACGTCCGATTGTCGTGGGCGGACAAAGTGAAATTAAAATTTTGATTCGTGAAAACCGTGTTTTACCAATGGTCAGTGCCGATGGTCAACACAGTGTATCATTGGGTGTAGGCGATAGTTTACATATCCGCAAACATCCATTTAAGCTCAACTTATTACATCCACCTGGTTATGACTTCTATATGGCATGTCGTACCAAGCTAGGCTGGAACCAAGATTTTGACTCATTAAAGCAGGATTAATTATGAATATTGAACAGATGCTTGCCGTACTCGATCCTGAAATTGTTGGTCGATTAAAAACGGCAATTGAAATTGGTAAATGGCCAAATGGCGTAGCGCTGACTCAAGAACAACGTCAAATTTGTATGCAAGCGGTGTATGCATGGGAAATTAAACATTTGCCAGAAGATGAGCGTAGTGGTTATATCGACCGTGGGACCAAAGAAGAAGATGAGCATTGTGACTCGCATGTGGAAGAACCTGAGTTCAAGCCGATTCGTTTCGTTTAATCTATTTTCTTTCTGATTGAAAAAGCCAGCTTAATGCTGGCTTTTTATTGGCTTGATGCATGCCTAAATTTTTTGCTTCATACTGCTTATTTAAACGTGACGATTTGCCCACATGGTTTTGGCAGTTTGCATTGCATCATCAAAACTTGCGACGGCGCCCATGGTATACAGTGCGATTCCCATGGTTTCGGTGACCGCGATTTCACCATATTCATGTGTCTGCTGACCGTCCCAAACGGCTTTAAAAACGGCCAAATCGAGTTCTTCTTCGACTGGACTACGGTTGTCCGTCAGTTTAGGCAACTCATGTTCATACATTTCACCCTCTTTGATGCCACAAATTAAGGTTTTTGCATCGGGGTTACGTTCGAATTCACCACCTTCACCCTTAATGACAGCACTATTTTGATAACCCAATTGGAATGCCGCACGTTGGTGTGATCCACGATAGGCCGGATGGAAAATCGCTTGCATGGTGGCTTTGGCATTAAATGGATTTATCAGACGCGCAAGGGTGTGAATTGGGGAACGTAAGCCCATGACATTGCGTAGTGAAATTAAATCACTGAGTATTGGTGAAATCACGTCGAGCGGAATATAAGCAAAATGACGTTGTATAAGCTGCTGTTCCACATCTGTATCATTTTTGCAAATAGGAAAACCCAAATACTCTAATACTTGTTCTGTATAAAGGCGGTTAATGGTATGACCTGAAGCGCCATGCATTACGACATTGTAGCCGTGTTTTGCCAGCGTTAATGCGGCCAATAAAAACCAAGGATAATGTTTGCGTTTACCTGCATAAGATGACCAATCTAAATCGACATCAAGCTTTTTAAACTTGAGCTGATCACGTGTGGCTTGGACAAAGCCTGTCAGTTCATCGACAGATTCTTCTTTTACACGCAATAACATCAAGAAAGCGCCCAATTGAACGTCTAAAACCTCATCTTTTAAGATCATGCTGAACGCTTGGTAGGCTTCATCATAAGTGAGAGAACGTGCGCCATTTTTACCTTTACCCACGATACGGACAAATTGCGCAAAAGGATGTTCAAAATCTTTGTAAATATTTCGTTTATTGTTCATGCAAATACTGGGCTTAAAATTAGGACTTAAGGATAGTTTACTTCTATAGTTGGTATTTTTCAGCCTGATAACAGGTTTAAAAAAGGATGTCTTTAGACTATCGTCTAATAAACTCGGTCTATTATTTAACCGAAATTAACATTTGTGGCAGAACAAGCCCTTAAAAAACAGGTAAAATTTAACCTACTTTAGTATGTGTTTCATCTCCTGATCAATGCGCTGATTTTATATCAGGTCCTGATGTGATTATTTAATCACCATACATATTTCGTTTTTCTGTATTTGGCTAAGTCAAATACCTTTGGTGCTCTTTTGTCGAAGACAAAGGGGTTTTGGGCTGTTTATTTTTTGAAAATAGACAAAAACTGAATATTTCTTTGAAGCAGAAATATATCGTGAAGTAATGTCATGGCTAAAAAACCAATTTATAAGTCACTATATTTTCAAGTGATCGTTGCCATTATTGCGGGTGTATTGGTGGGGCATTTCTCACCAAGTGGCACACAAATTATCAATGGTACCGAGCAATACGTAAAAGGCTGGGGTGAATTGTTCTATCCACTAGGACAAGGTTTCATCAAGCTGATTAAAATGATTATTGCACCTGTGATCTTCTGTACCGTGGTGAGTGGTATTGCAGGTATGGAAAGCATGAAATCTGTGGGTAAAACAGGTGGTGTCGCTTTACTATACTTCGAAATTGTTTCGACCATCGCACTCATCATTGGTCTTGCAGTAATTAATATTGCAAAACCAGGTGTAGGCATGAACGTAGATCCAGCATCTTTAGATACTTCAGGTATTTCTAAATATGTTGAATCTGGTGCAGCACAATCTACCCAAGATTTCTTTATGAATATCATCCCAAACACCGTTGTTGGTGCGTTTGCTGAGGGTGAGATTCTTCAAGTTCTATTATTTGCCTTATTATTTGGTTTTGCATTGCATAAACTTGGTGATGCAGGTAAGCCTGTATTGAAGTTTATTGATCAAATTGCACATGTATTCTTTAACATTGTAAACATGATCATGAAGCTTGCGCCAATTGGTGCCTTCGGTGCGATGGCTTATACCATTGGTAAATATGGTATCAGTAGTTTGGCGCAATTGGGTCAGTTGATCATCTGCTTCTATATTACCTGTTTGCTGTTTATTTTCCTTGTACTTGGCTCAATTGCACGTATTTGCGGTTTCAGTATCTTGAAAATGATTCGTATGATTCGCGAAGAATTATTGATCGTACTAGGTACGTCATCTTCAGAATCTGTACTGCCACGTATGTTGAAAAAACTCGAACTTGCAGGTGCAGAAAAATCTGTAGTGGGTCTGGTTATTCCAACAGGCTATTCATTTAACCTAGATGGTACGTCTATTTACCTGACTATGGCGGCGATCTTTATTGCACAAGCGACCAATACGCCGCTTGATATTTCGCATCAGATCACTTTGTTATTGGTTCTACTGATTTCATCTAAGGGTGCTGCGGGTGTGACGGGTTCAGGCTTTATTGTTATGGCTGCAACACTTTCTGCTGTGGGGCATATTCCTGTTGCTGGTTTGGCATTGATTCTTGGTATTGACCGTTTCATGTCAGAAGCACGTGCATTAACCAACCTTGTAGGTAACTCATTGGCAACGATTGTGGTTGCGAAATGGGTGGGTCAATTAGACAAAGAAAAACTAGATTTTGCTTTAGCAAATCCTGAAGAAATTGATCGTCAGATGCAAGAAGAAGGCAATGCACATCATGCCTAAGGCTGATGCTGTGATGTAAAAGATGTCATTTAAAAAGGAAGCTTCGGCTTCCTTTTTTTATGTAAGCCCAAAGCCAAATTTGAACGCTTTAGTTTTTAGGCATGACGGCTGTTCTAAACTGCAATAGGATGGAACTCAACAAAATAACAAACTCAACCAAGGAAGAAACACATGCTAGCTTATGATGCAGACTTAGAATTATTTCGAGATAACTTTCGCCGCTTTATGGCAGAGCATGTCGCACCATATTATGAGCAATGGGAACGTGAAGGCATTATGCCGCGTTCAGTATGGAATGCTTTGGGTGAAAATGGCTTTTTATGTGTGGATGTGCCTGAAGAATATGGCGGCTATGGCGTCCCAACGCATTATTCACTGATGCTAGTCGAAGAATCTGCGCGAGCAGGTTTTAGTGCATTATCGACAGGTATTTCATGCCATTCTGAAATTGCAGCGCCTTATATTTTGCACATTGGTTCAGAAGAACAAAAACAATATTGGTTACCGAAAATGGTCACAGGTGAAGTGGTCGGTGCTATTGGTATGACGGAGCCGGGAGCAGGTTCGGACTTACAGTCTATGCGCAGTAGTGCAATTTTGCAGGGCGATCATTATCTACTCAATGGCTCGAAAACTTTTATTTCAAATGGTCAACATGCAGACCTTGTGGTATTGGCTGCGAAAACTGATCCACAAGCACGTGCCAAAGGTGTGTCATTACTTTTAGTCGATACACATTTGGATGGATTTAAGAAAGGTACCAACCTCGACAAAATTGGTCTGCATGCGCAAGACACTTCAGAGTTGTTTTATGACAACGTCAAAGTGCCAAAAGAGCAACTTTTGGGTCAAGCTGGACAAGGCTTTGCTTACTTGATGCAAGAGTTACCGCGTGAACGTACCGCAATTGCCTCGACTGCAATTGGTGCGATTCGTGGTTCCATTGATGTGGCAACGCAGTATGTTAAAGAGCGACAAGCGTTCGGACAGGCGATCGGACAGTTCCAAAATACTCGTTTTGTCTTGGCACAGGCTAAGATTGACGAATTGGCTACAGCGGCATTTTATAATCAAAATGTTGAACTTTATATGCAAGGCAAACTTGATGTTGAAACTGCAGCAGCACTCAAGAGCTTTTCTACCGATATGCAAATGAAAGTGGCCCATAATCTACTTCAATTATTTGGTGGCTATGGTTATATGACGGAATATCCAATTTCACGTTTCTTTGTCGATGCACGTATTCAGCAAATCTACGGTGGCACCAATGAAATTATGAAAGAAATCGTGGCACGAAGTATTTTAGGTCGATAAACAAATTATCAGGCTGAAAATTAAAATAGCGAAGTGATGACTTCGCTATTTTTTTAAGATGTCTTTCTATAGATTTGCGTGTTTGAATTAGATTATGCGGTTGAGTGTAAGTGAATATATTGAGACCTAAGATAATGACGGTTGCCCCAAAACTTGCAGACAGACTTCGATAAATTCAGGTATATCTAAAGTACTGCGAGACGATATATATAGGTTATTATCATTCACGACCGATTGATCCGACACCACCACACCTGCGTTTAACAAAGCAGATTTCAGCGTGTCAGATTGGGCGAAATGACGACCTTGTATGACACCAGCTTCTAATAACAACTGTGGACCATGGCAACTGCTCAAGATCGGCTTTTGGCTATCTGCAAAATTACGTACAAAATAGATAAAACGGTCGTCTAAAGCGAGTTTTTCGGGGGAATAACCGCCGGGGATAAACAAGGCATCAAAATCATGCACAGAGGCGTCGTCGATACTCTGGTCAATGGTGATCTGGGAACGGCGTTTAATGCCGTGAACGATTTTTCCAACCTGATCTTCGATATTGATAATGCTGTGCCGAGCGGCTCGAAATGCCTCCACAGGCTCAAGATACTCAATATCTTCAAAATCGTAGGTCACTAACACTGCAATTTTCTTGTGCATACTTGTACCTATGGGTCTGTTATTTTTTTTCTGATATTTAGACTACAAAGCAATGATAAAAATTACCTGTGTCTTTTGTAATAAATGCGTCAATGACTGTAAACACTAGATGAAAGTGCCTATTAAGTCACTGAAAAAACGATCAATGACCAAGTGTTTATATAGATCATCTTTAAGTTTCAAATTATTTCTATGCCATGAAAACCAAGTTTTGAAATTTTTATTTTGCTTCAAGTATTGAGAGCAAAATTTAAAACTGAAATGACCAATGAAACAAATTGATTGATGGGCTTATACAAGGAGATGGATCTGAGGCAAATTTGGAGGAAAAGAGAAGGGCTATTTATTGTGCTGCTCAAGATGAATGATCAATAAAGCCGTCAAAAGGTAAGATTTGCCTTAATTATGGCTTTACCTATCAGTTTGGCTGTTTTGGCTCTTAAGTTAAGCTGATGAAGCTTTAATCAACTGTATGTTTTTAAGGCTGAAACCATCAAAGTCGTATTGCGCAACATTTGAAAGCTAACTATTGTTATACTGTTTGCAAAATTTTTTTGAAGGGCGACATAACAATGATCAACGATGATCAAAACACTCCGACTTCTCTGGACTTAGCTCAAATTCGTGAAGATATCGACTCTGTTGATATGCAGATTCAACAACTTATCAACCGTCGTGCGAAACTAGCTGAAGCTGTGGCAAAAGCAAAATTTGCTGCAGAAGAGAATCCATTGTTTTATCGTCCTGAACGTGAGGCGCAAGTTTTACGCAAAGTTATGGATCGTAACGAAGGCCCATTGTCTGATGTGACAATGGCACGTTTATTCCGTGAGATCATGTCGGCTTGTTTAGCCCTTGAAGCACCGCAAAGTATTGCGTTCTTAGGTCCAGTTGGGACTTATACACATTCGGCAGTGTTGAAACACTTTGGTCAAGACGCTGTGGTGCGCCCATTACCAACAATTGATGAAGTATTCCGCGAAGTAGAAGCAGGCAGTGCGCACTATGGTCTTGTGCCTGTAGAGAACTCATCTGAAGGTGTAGTGAACCACACCCTAGATTGCTTCAAATCTTCACATCTGAATGTTATTGGTGAAGTGGAGCTGCGTATTCATCACCAGTTCCTAGTGTCTGAAAACACACGTAAAGACAGCATTAAACAAATTTATGCTCATCAACAAACTTTGGCGCAATGCCGTGGTTGGTTAGATGCACATTATCCGGGTGTAGAACGTGTTGCACTCAGTTCAAATGCAGAAGCTGCACGCCGTATTCGCAATGAATGGCACTCAGCAGCAATTGCTTCTGAAGTCGCTGCGAACATTTACAACCTTGAAATTTTGCATAGCAATATTGAAGACAATCCTGAAAATACTACTCGTTTCTTGGTGATTGGTCGTGAGAAAGTGCCACAATCGGGCAATGATAAAACTTCATTGTTGATTTCTGCGCATGACCGTGCGGGGGCATTACTTGAAATTCTTGCACCGTTTGCCAAGCATAATATTAGCTTAACAAGTATCGAAACACGTCCTGCATTACCAGAAAAATGGGCTTATGTATTCTTTGTGGACTTGGAAGGTCATGTTGAGCAAGAAAACGTGAAAGCGGCAATTGAAGAAATTCGTCCGTTAGTAAAAGAAATTCGTGTATTGGGTTCATATCCGATTGCTGTTCTTTAAGATCACAACTGTGATCAATTCCATCAGGAGTTGATCACCTTCATCATTTGAAAAAACTGGAAGTGTAAAATGACGTTTGTCCCAGCCAATGAAGGCATTGCAAAGCTAAAGCCTTACCAACCAGGTAAACCAATTAGTGAACTTGAGCGTGAGTTGGGTATTACAGATATCGTAAAACTCGCATCAAATGAAAACCCATTGGGTTGTTCTGACAAAGTGAAAGAAGCGGTTGCTGCTGAACTTGCAGAAATTGGTCGATATCCGGATGGTGGCGGTTTTATTTTGAAAGACCAAGTTGAAAAACAATTTGGTATTGCACATGACCGCATTACGTTAGGTAATGGTTCAAACGATCTTCTAGAAATTTTCGCTCGTGCTTTTGTTTCAGAGCAAGACTCTGTGGTGTATAGCCAACACGCATTTGCTGTGTATGGTCTGGTGACACAAGCCATTAATGCTGAAGCGATTGAAGTGCCTGCAAAAGGTTTTTCACATGACCTAGATGCAATGGCTGCGGCAATTAAAGACAATACTAAATTAATTTTTATTGCGAACCCAAATAATCCAACAGGTACATGGTTTGAAGAAGCTGAATTTGAAGCGTTCATGCAAAAAGTACCTGCAAATGTGATCGTGGTTTTAGATGAAGCTTATGTGGAATATTTCCCAGAAAACTTCAACAGCTTGAAATTCTTAGATCAATACGCAAACTTAATCGTTAGCCGTACCATGTCAAAATGCTATGGCTTGGCTGCACTACGTGTAGGTTTTGCTTTGGCTTCAGCTGAAGTGACGGATTTCCTTAATCGTATTCGTCAACCCTTTAACGTAAACCATCTTGCAATGGTGGCTGCTGTTGCTGCACTCAAAGATGAAGCGTTTATTGAAAAATCACGTGTAGTCAATAAAGCAGGTATGGCGCAACTTGAGTCAGGATTTGATGCTCTAGGTTTAGCATATGTGCCTTCACGTGCGAACTTCATTTTAGTTAATGTAAAAGCAGATCCTGCACAGACCTTTAATGCTTTATTAAAAGAAGGTGTGATTGTTCGTCCAGTTGGTATCCCTGAGCATTTACGTGTATCAATTGGGACTGAAGCTGAAAATGCTAAATTCTTGGCGGCATTAGCTAAAGTTTTGGGCTTAGAGGCTAAAGCTTAAGTCATGTCTGTGCCACTATTTGAAAAAGTTGCTTTTATTGGGCTTGGTCTGATTGGCTCAAGCCTAGCTCGCGTCATGATTGCTGAAGGTTTGGCTAAGGAAATTGTGGCGTCTACGCGTTCACAAAAAACTTTAGAAGATGCAAAAGCTTTAGGGCTTATTCAGCAGGGTTATAGCGATCCTGCTGAAGCGGTCAAAGGTGCAGATCTTGTTGTTTTGGCTTTACCTGTTCGTGCGACACAAAAAGTCCTTGAAGCGATCAAACCTTATCTATCCGAACAGACGATTATTACCGATGTTGGAAGTACCAAAGGCAATGTTGTTGATGCAGCTAAAGCGGTTTATGGTGAGCAATTACCTGCTGGTTTTGTACCGGGGCATCCGATTGCGGGGGCTGAACTAACAGGTGTGCATGCCGGTAAGGTAGATTTATTTGCTAATCACAAAGTGATTTTGACACCATTACCTAGCAGTGCAGATTGGGCTGTAGAGAAACTGATTCAATTGTGGCAAGCTGCCAAAGCGGAAGTGATTTGCATGGATGTGGAAAAACACGATGAAGTGTTGGCCCATACCAGTCATCTTCCGCATTTGATGGCATTTAACTTGGTTGAGCAACTTGCGAACCGAGAAGACAATTTAGATATTTTCCGTTATGCCGCTGGCGGTTTTCGTGATTTCTCACGCATTGCTGCAAGCGACCCACATATGTGGCATGACATCTTTTTTGCCAATAAAAAGGCAATTTTAAATGCGGTGGATGGCTTTGAAAAACAATTGGCTATTCTTCGCAAACTGATTGAAGATGAAAACTCACAAGCGTTGATGGGACTGTTGGGGCATGCACAAGCGGCACGTCAACATTTCAATCACATGCTCGCAAAGAAACCACTGATGGAGAAAAATAAAGTGACGACACAGCAATTCAAAATTTTACCGGGTCCAAAGCAATTCCAAGGTAAATTTACTGTGCCAGGTGATAAATCTGTGTCACATCGCTCTATCATGTTTGGTGCTATTGCAGAAGGCACAACGCATGTCACTGGTTTCCTTGAAGGTGAAGATGCCTTAGCAACCCTTCAAGCATTCCGCGATATGGGGGTGAGTATTGAAGGTCCTAAAAACGGCGAAGTCACCATTCATGGTGTAGGTATGCATGGTTTAAAAGCTCCTGCAGGCGCTTTGTATATGGGTAACTCAGGCACTTCAATGCGTTTGCTTTCAGGCATGTTGTCGGCACAGAAGTTTGATTCGGTGATGACGGGTGATGCGTCATTATCAAAACGTCCAATGGAACGTATTGCAAAACCATTACGTGAAATGGGTGCGCAAATTCAAACCACAGGTGAGCGTGGTACGCCGCCCGTGTCTATTTCTGGAAGTCAAAACCTTAAAGGTATTCACTACGACTTACCTATGGCATCTGCACAAGTAAAATCTGGTATTTTGTTGGCAGGTCTTTGGGCGGAAGGTGAAACTGTTGTCACTGAGCCGGAACCAACACGTGACCATTCAGAGCGTATGCTTCGTGCATTTGGTTATGACGTGAAAACAGAAGGCAACCGCATTTCACTTCAAGGTGGCGGCAAGTTAGTCGGTACAGACATTCAAGTACCCTCTGACATTTCATCTGCAGCATTCTTTATGGTGGGTGCAGCGATTACCGAAGGTTCAGATGTCACTCTCGAAGCGGTCGGCATTAATCCAACCCGTACAGGTGTGATCGAAATTTTAAAACAGATGGGCGCTGACCTGACTGTTGAAAATGAACGTATCGCTGGCGGTGAGCCGATTGCAGATATTCGTATTCGTGGTTCACGCACGCTTAAAGGCATTCATATGCCAGAAGATCAAGTGCCATTGGCGATTGATGAATTTCCAGCACTGTTTATTGCAGCGGCATGTGCAGAAGGTCAAACCATTTTGACCGGTGCAGCTGAACTTCGAGTGAAAGAGTCGGATCGTATTCAAGTGATGGCAGATGGCCTAAAAATTATGGGTATTGACTGCACACCTACTGATGACGGCATCATTATTGAAGGTCAAGGTAAAACGGGCGAGTGGGGTGCAATCTTCACAGGTGGTCAAATCGAATCACATCATGACCACCGTATTGCAATGAGCTTCTCAATGGCAGGTTTACGTACTTCGGGTGAAATTAATATCGTGGGTACAGAAACCGTTGCGACCAGCTTCCCGACATTTACAGAGCTAGCCACTCAGGCCGGTTTAACGATTGCCGTAAGTGAATAAATAATTCACCAAAATTGTATATTTATTCAACAACAGCCAAGCAAATGCTTGGCTGTTTGGTTTTAATTGCTTATGCTAAAACCATACAACAAGAATGTCTTTGGATAGATACATGAGAAAACTACAATTCACCGCGCATAGCGAGTCAAATCGAGTTGAAAGCAGTGCTGATACGCAAACTCAGGTTGCTGAATTATTGGCAAATAAATTAGAGCGTTATGGCTTTCAAACGTTATCGCAAAGTGGTGATCAGATTGCAGTCAGTGTCGATCAGCATGAATTGCCGCTTTCAGTGACATGTCAGGGGCAGGATGAATCAGGTCGTTTAGTCTGTGAAATTACCTCTTATCCAGATGAAGACCAAGATTGGTTAGATCGTATTACTGAGCAAAGTTTATTGAACCAATTGGCTCAAGCAGTCGAAAACAGTTTAAAAGAAGAAGAGTCATATAGTGAGTTTCAATGGAAACAAATGACAAAATGATCTGAAAAATTGAATTAAAAATCATCCATAAAAAAGCAGCATAGCGCTGCTTTTTTGTTTTTAACAGAATGTATTGAACAAGGTTATAGACATTCAATATTGATTGGATTAATGGTTCGATTGCTCTTTTTCACATAGTCACACATTTTTTCTGACTCTTGTTCATTGAGTCCCCAAAACACGATCACACCACGTTGATCAGTCAATTTACTATCGCTTAAATAAATATAATGGGTGTCATGATAGTTTTTATCGAGCATATCTTTATATTTTTGATCGGTAAAAGGTGAACAAGATGAAATTTCAGCTTCTTTACACACCGAGTCACTCGAACAGCGTTGCTTAAAGGTTGAAATCATATTCATGGTGTCTGTGCTGTTGAGCTGGGCTTCACACACTTGGCTATTGGGAAAGTCGTAGACCATCTTTAAGCTAAAATCACGACCATCGACATTCATCTTGTATGACGCAGTCAAATAGGCTTTGGGACCATCGTTCGCAGCAACCGTAGACGCTGGCAAATTTGTCGTTGTGGATGGGGTTGAATTAAAATAATAAACCAAAGCTGCAATGCCTAGACTTAAAATCACAGCAACAATAAATTTCATTTTTCCCTCTAAATTTTATGTTCATTTTTCTGGGTATTATTTCTGCAGTTGGTCATATAAACAAGTAAATAATTGGTTTTTCGATAAAAAAATGTTGCGTAATAAAAATTAAACTAGCGACGAATTAGGTCATTACATGTTGAATAGATAATGATGGCCAATGCACTAAAAAGATGGATAAATCGAAGAGCTGTAGGTGAATTTATCTGAAATATTGGTGGGGAATAGAGCGGTCACTAGGCAAAAAAAATGAGCCAGTTAAGCTGACTCATTTTTTTGTATTTTTTATACTAAAAAGCGTGAAATCGCAATACGAAGCTGTTTTAGATAGCCCGTAAAGAAGTGGTTTGCACCTGGTAAAACCGTGATTAAATGGCGCTGTGGTTTGGCCCACTGAATCAAGTCAGATAACAGTGTGACATTATCTTCTTCACCATGAATAAATAAAATATCACCCTTAATATGCGGAGTCACATAGTGACGCACACCTGCAACTGTTGTGGTTGGTAGGCCACATAAAATAGTTTGTACAGGCTGCAATTCTACTGGCAATAGGGCATAGCATTTAGTCATGACATTTGCACCAAAACTAAAACCGCCTGCATAAAATGGCAAGTTTGGGTGTTGGCTACGAGCAAATTCAATGACTTGCATGGTATCTTTGGTTTCACCATTGCCTTCGTCATGTATTCCTGCACTTTGGCCAGAGCCGCGGAAACTTGGGCGATAGACAACATAGCCACGTTCTAAGAACATTTGCGCTAAAAGCACAGGTACTTTGTGCTGTGGTGTGCCACCTTGCAATGGGTGAGGGTGTGTAACTACCGCGAATCCTTTCACTTCACCCTGTGGATAATCAACAAAAATTTCAAGCTGACCAACAGGCCCTTGAATGAACAGTTGTTCTGACATAATGACTAAAATGTGAAAGCGGGAGAGTCGCATAGTTTACAGATTAATATTATCTAAAACACAGATTGGATTTGAAAATACTCTACTGTTATAGTTTGTTTAATTAAAAATTAATCAGGATGTTTATGCTCGCTTTAATTTCTCCAGCAAAAACTTTAGATTACGAAACCGCTTTACCGACTGAAAAATTCACTCAACCACGGCTATTAGATCATTCTGAAGAATTAATCTCAGTCGCACGTAAATTGTCGGTAAGTGAAATTTCAAGCTTGATGAGTGTCAGTGAGAAAATTGCGACTTTAAATGTTGAGCGCTTCCGAGATTGGCAGCCTGATTTTGATTTTGCCAATGCACGCCAAGCAATCTTTGCCTTTAAAGGTGATGTATATACCGGTTTAGATGCTTATAAACTTACAAACTCAGACCTTGAATATGCACAAACCCATTTGCGTATGCTCTCGGGTCTCTATGGTTTATTGCGTCCGCTTGATTTAATGATGCCATATCGTTTAGAGATGGGGACCAAGCTGCAAAATCCACGTGGACATAACCTATACGAGTTTTGGGACAATACCATCACCAATCTCATCAATGACGATTTGGAAAAAGCGGGCTCTGAACTTTTGGTCAACATCGCTTCAGATGAATATTATAAGTCGGTCAAAGAATCAAAAATTAAAGCCGAAATCATCAAGCCAGTTTTTCTCGATCAAAAGAACGGCAAATATAAAGTCATCAGCTTCTATGCCAAAAAAGCACGTGGCCTAATGGCGCGATATTTGTTGGAAAATAAAATTGAACGTATTGAAGAAATCAAGTCGTTTAATACCGATGGATATTATTTCGATGCTGAGAGTAGCTTAAAGGGCGAATTGGTCTTTAAGCGAGATGAGCAACAAGCCGCTTAAGTTCAAGATTGAAAATTTTGAATCTGTAAAAAATATGAATAGCCGCTGTTTTTAAGTCAGCGGCTTTTTTATCTTCTTCACTCGGGATGTAACGGTGGGCCTGTGAAATTGATCGTGCTTTAAATTTCGTATATGAAATGATCTACAATTTGAGGCTTTTTACGGAAAAGGATTCGAAAAATCATTCAGCGATTATCTTGTCTATCAGTCTAAAATATATTACAAAGTTAACATTGATCGAACAAATAGCTTATTAAATGACTTAATAAGATATAAAATTGTGAAATACGTCACTTTTTTGTTTAAGTTTTTTGTTATTATAGCCAAATATTTAAACATGAATAAAATTTTGTTATGAAAAAAATACTGATACCAATTTTTATACTCAGCATTTTATTTTTAGGATTTAGTGTTTATAAAAATGCTGAGTTAAAGCGACAGCAAGAAATTAATCAGGTGTTCAATGATGATTTGAACGCATCACCTTATATGCGCTAAAAAAAATCAATCTTGCTGCTTTTGAATTGAGCTCAAGCATGATCTTGAAGAGTTCGTCTAAATATTGATATTTTATTTTTACATATAATAATTTGAAACTTTATAAATAAAACAATGTCTTAAATTTACTAAATTGAAAAGCGATGAAAATGTGGAAACATTAAAAAATCAATGTGTTATAATTTTACGAAATTAATTTGATCAGTATTTATTGATATTAAATACGAATTAAATGACATAAATAGAGGAGCTGCATAGGTTTATGCAGCTTTTTTGTTTGCAAATTTCAACATTTGTACCGTGTTGTATGCTGTTGAAAATAGGATTTTTTAAAGCCTACAATCTGCCGAATTGGCATATTCGTTGCTTAGGCATACATAAAATTAATGATGAATACATCACATGATTAATTTTGTGGAATGCTTATATGCATAAAGTTTACTTCATAGGGGCTAGGTCATGACGACTCCTAATCCATCTTCCGAGAACATGCTTGAACGTCTGTTTAAACTGAGCGAAAACAAAACCAGTTTCAAAACAGAAGTCATTGCAGGTGTAACTACTTTCTTGACAATGTGTTACATCATTATTGTCAATCCAATGATTTTGTCCGAAACGGGTATGGATCATGGAGCTGTTTTTGTCGCAACGTGTCTAGCAGCAGCCATTGGCTGTTTAGTAATGGGTATTGTTGCTAACTATCCAATTGCACTAGCACCGGGTATGGGCTTAAACGCTTACTTTACCTATTCCGTGTGTTTGGGTATGGGGGTGGATTGGCAAACTGCTTTAGCAGCTGTTTTTGTCTCTGGCCTTGTTTTTATCGCTATCAGCATGTTCAAAATCCGTGAAGCGATTGTCAATGCGATTCCAATGTCGCTTAAACTGGCGATCGGTGGCGGTATTGGTTTATTCCTTGCGCTGGTTTCTTTGAAAAATGCCGGCATTATTGTTGATAACCCTGCAACATTGGTTAGTCTGGGTGATTTAAAACAGCCGTCTGTCTTGTTAGCTTTACTTGGCTTCTTGATGGTTGTGGTTATGCATCACTTTAAAGTACGTGGTGCAATCATCATCAGTATTTTGGTGATTACTGCAATTTCAACCCTGCTGGGCTTCAACGAATTTAAAGGTGTTGTAGGTGCTATTCCTTCAATTGCTCCAACATTCATGCAAATGAACTTTGAAGGTCTATTCACCGCAAGTTTGATTGGCGTGATCTTTGTATTCTTCTTGGTCGATTTGTTTGACTCTACAGGTACATTGGTCGGTGTATCACACCGCGCAGGCTTATTAAAAGACGGTAAATTACCACGCTTGAAGAAAGCATTATTTGCTGACTCATCTGCAATTGTTGCGGGTGCGGCATTGGGTACGTCTTCAACTACGCCTTATATTGAATCATCAGCAGGTGTTGCTGCCGGTGGTCGTACAGGTTTAACTGCGGTTGTGGTTGCTGTATTGTTTATTTTGGCATTGTTCTTAGCGCCACTTGCTCAGTCTGTACCAGGTTTTGCAACTGCACCAGCATTATTGTTTGTTGGCGTGTTGATGATTCAAGGTATCGTTCATATTGAGTGGGATGATATTACTGAAGCAGTCCCAGCATTCTTAACAATTGTATTTATGCCGTTTACGTATTCAATTGCAGACGGTATTGCAATGGGCTTCATCAGCTATGCATTGGTTAAATTGCTTACAGGTAAGGCGAAAACTGTACCATATATGGTCTGGATTATTGCTGCACTTTGGGCATTAAAATTTGCTGCATTTGGCGGTTAATACTGTCAAATAGCGAAAGGGTGTAAACTCCGTTTGCACCCTTTTTTATTTTTATGAGGATAAAAGATGGATCAACTTGAGCTGATTCGCGCTTTGCCAAAAGCAGAGCTACATGTGCATATTGAAGGGACATTTGAGCCTGAACTCATGTTTGCAATTGCCCAACGCAACAATATTGCAATTCCTTATCAGTCAGTCGAAGAATTAAAAGAAGCGTATAACTTTCATAATTTACAGTCTTTTTTAGACATTTATTATGCAGGTGCAAATGTACTGATTCATGAGCAAGATTTTTATGATTTAGCATGGGCATATTTAGAAAAATGTGCAGAAGATCATGTGGTTCATACTGAAATGTTCTTCGACCCACAAACTCATACAGATCGTGGCGTTGCTTTTGAAACTGTTTTGAATGGCTTACAACGCGCTTGTAATGATGCCAAAGTAAAACTGGGCATTAGCTCACATCTGATTATGTGTTTCTTACGTCATTTATCTGAAGATGCAGCATTTTCAACTCTAGAACAGGCTTTGCCATATAAAGATCAAATTATTGGTGTCGGTTTAGATTCGAGTGAAGTGGGGCATCCGCCATCAAAATTCGAACGTGTTTTTGCCAAAGCACGTGAAGCAGGTTTTCTTATTGTTGCGCATGCAGGGGAAGAAGGTCCAGCAGAATACGTATGGGAAGCCTTGGATCTACTGAAAGTAAATCGTGTTGACCATGGTGTACGTTCAGAAGAAGATCCTGTCTTAATGCAGCGTTTAATTGCAGAGAAAATGCCATTAACCGTTTGCCCGCTAAGCAATTTAAAGCTCTGTGTGGTCAATAATATGGCTGAGCATAATATTCGCCGTCTATTGCAACAAGGTGTGCATGTGACCGTCAATTCAGATGATCCATCGTACTTTGGTGGTTATATGAATGATAACTTCATTGCGATCACCAAAGCGCTTGATCTAAGCAATGCAGAGTTAAAGCAACTGGCAATCAACTCTTTTGAAGCATCATTTATTTCAGTTGCTGAAAAACAAGCTTGGATTAAAAAGATTGAAGCGTTGAATTAATAATCAGCGTATAATCTCAGGCAGTGAATATTCACTGCCTTTTTTATGTTTAAATCATGCTTTTCTCTCATTCAAATCGCTCTATATTTGCCCCATCGATTACATTTTTAGCCTCAGTATTGATTTCTTCGGCTGCTATTGCAGATAAATCAAGTTTAAGTCAGCGTATGCTAAAGCCTGTGATTGAATATCAATGCTCGCAAGAATTAAATAGTTCTAAAATTTGGAAAGGCGCTGCGTTGTTTATGAGTGCTCAACAGAAAAAAGACAATCAAACTGCGATTTGTCAGTGCGTGAGTGAGCATGCCATGGATGATATCGGTGCGAAAGATCTGATGACTGCTGCAGTGAATGAAACTGAAAAGAATAAACTGATTTCTAAAGCGGTTTTGAATAGTATGCGCGGCTGTGCTCAGCAAGTGCTGAATTAAAAGATGATGCTCACAATAAAAGCCACATGATGTGGCTTTTATTTTGTCTTTATTAGGGTTTTGGTTGTCGTGTCATGCTTTTGAGCACATGGTCTTTATCAATAAAATGATGTTTCAATGCTGCCAAAATATGACCCACTAAGAGCAAGCCTGCTGCCCAAGAAATCCAAATATGTAATGGTTTCACGATGGCTAATAATTCAGAATTATCTTGTACCAAGCGTGGTATTTCAAACAAATACAATACGGGAGCAGGGTGACCTGCACTCCAGCTAAATAAGCAACCTTTAATCGGTAAAGCCAGTAGTACAAAATACAGTGCTAAATGACCCAAATGTGCCAAGGTTTTCATGCCGGATGACATACTGTCAGGTAATTCAGGTGTGGGGTGGGTATAACGCCAAAAGATTCGTAGCACCACCATAAAAATAATCGTAGTCGCAATATTTTTATGGAGGGTAATGACTTGCCCTTTAAAGCTACCATCGACGTCATAACTCAGAAAATTGCCACTATAAAAGCCAATTAACCATGCCACGATGAATATGATCGCCATCAGCCAATGTAAGACCTGAGCTGTTCGAGTGTAGTATTGTGTGTTATTGCTCATGTTGATTATTTAAGCGTCCAATCTTATGCAGATTCTAATACAGACCACAAAAATATGCGTCGTTTAAAATCGGGACACTGTGTTGTGAATATGCAACACAGGCTTTGATGATTAACTACACAACTACCGAATTTATTTTAAATAGTCATATCAGATGGTGTGTGATTTGGGGCACAATATGCGCGTTAATTAACAGAACAAAGGAAATATTCGTGAAAAAATTAGTTGCTGTTCTAGCGCCATTAGCGCTTGTTCTTTCTGCATGTGCTGCGACTGGTACAACAGGTACAAGTTCTACAGGTACAACTTCAGCAAACAGCTTGGCAATGATGGCGGTTAAAGTGGGTGTTCAAGCGAAATGCGTGACTGAGCTAAATAACAACAGCTACTGGAAAACAGGTTCAAAATTATTAACAGAAACTCAAAAATCTGAACTACAAACTGAAGTTTGTTCATGTGTAGGCGAGAAAGCGACAACTAGCGTGACTGCAACGGATTTGGTTGTAGCAGCAATGGATAAAACTTCACAAGCTAATCTTGCGGCTAAAATCGTGACAAATACTTTAAATGCTTGCGTGATCGAAACATTTAAAAACTAAGATTTAGAACAATTTATACGACCCAAACAGTGGTATTGCTGAGTATTAGCAAATCCAAATTAAGGGTCGTATTTTATTTTGAGTGAGAGATATATGAAAATTGCTGGTGCAGATGAAGCGGGTCGCGGTCCATTGGTGGGTTCGGTTGTTGCGGCAGCTGTCATTTTAGATCCAAATAACCCGATTGAAGGTCTAAACGATTCTAAGAAACTCACTGAAAAAAAACGTGAAAAGTTATTTATTGAGATTCAAGAAAAAGCCTTGGCTTGGGCGATTGCTGAAAGTTCTGCACAAGAAATTGATGAGATCAATATTTTGCAAGCATCATTACTTGCAATGCGTCGTGCAGTGGAAAAACTCAGTGTGCAGCCAGAACACGTGTTGGTCGATGGTAATAAAGTCCCAACCGGTTTAGCGATGAGCTGTGATGCTGTCGTAGGTGGTGATGCGATTCATCCTGAAATTTCGGCTGCGAGTATTTTGGCAAAAGTGACTCGAGACCACGAAATGGTTGAACTAGATGCAAAATATCCACAGTATGGTTTTGCGAAACACAAGGGCTATCCAACCAAAGCACACTTTGAAGCAATTGCGCAGTATGGGGTGATTGATGAACATCGCCGCAGTTTTGGTCCCGTACGTAAAGTTCTAGAAGGGCAGTAATAAAGCTTAGTTGAACGTCTATAGTAAAAGCATGTTCTAGATAAATTTAAAGCGGCCTAATGAGCCGCTTTATCATTTAAACAACTTAAATCTTAACGATTATAGTTATTTTGGGAATAATCAGTTTCTTCAAAAGATGGCTGATATTCTTGATCAATGTTTTGGAGATGTTCGTGCATTGCGCGTTCATGTTGAATTCGTTGGTAAATTTCTTCACGATGAACAGATACTTCTTTTGGAGCATTCACGCCAATACGAACCTGATTACCTTTAACACCAAGTACAGTCACGCTAACTTGGTCTCCAATCATTAATGTTTCTCCGACACGACGAGTCAGAATCAGCATGTTTCTCTCCTTGCAAAATGCAAAACCTGCAAATGATCTGTTATGTAAAATTCATAACTTGTAAAAGCAAAAAATTTAGCAGTGCATCTGAAACAATCATTGTGACAGTCGCAAACTGAGTAAATTTTAAAATCCTCAGGTTTAATATAACAGAGCCACTATAAAAAAAACTATAGTGGCTCTGAATTTTTACGATGTTTTTCAAAATCTGTCTAACAATGACAAATTTTGACACACAGCAAGGTTAATTAAGCACGTGCGCTTGATTCACCTGTTTCACGGTCTAGACCGAATGCAGTGTGTAGAGCACGTACAGCAAGCTCTAAGTATTTCTCATCAATAATCACTGAAATTTTGATTTCAGAAGTCGAAATCATCAAAATATTAATGCCTTCTTTTGCAAGAGCAGTAAACATTTTGCTTGCAACACCTGCGTGTGAGCGCATACCAACACCAACAATCGATACTTTAACGATGTCTGCGCGAGTTGCAACTTCACGTGCACCAATTTCTTGTGCAGTCGCTTCAAGAATGGCTTTCGCTTTTGATAATTCACTACGGTTAACTGTAAATGTGAAATCAGTTGTGCCGTCTTCTTCAACGTTTTGGATAATCATATCCACTTCAACATTGGCATCACCAATTGGTGAAAGGATGTTTGAAGCGATACCTGGTTTATCCGGTACACCAAGAATAGTTAATTTAGCTTCATCACGGTTGAACGCGATACCTGAGATGATTGGTTGTTCCATGTTGTCTTCCGCTTCAGTGGTGATTAGTGTCCCGACGTTTTGTTTAAAGTTTTCGTCGAATGCGCCATCATCGTCATTATCAAAACTTGATAATACGCGTAAAGGCACTTGGTATTTACCGGCAAATTCTACAGAACGAATTTGAAGGACTTTAGAACCAAGTGATGCCATTTCAAGCATTTCTTCAAAAGAAATACGATCAACTTTTTTCGCTTTTGGAGCGACACGAGGGTCAGTGGTGTAAACACCATCAACGTCTGTGTAAATCTGACATTCATCAGCTTTAAGTGCGGCGGCCAATGCAACACCCGAAGTGTCAGAACCACCACGACCTAGAGTCGTAGTGTTACCTTCGGCATCAAAGCCTTGGAAACCTGCCACTACAATGACACGTCCAGCGTCAAGGTTTGAAGTCAATACATCCGTATCAATCGCTTCAATACGCGCCTTGGTAAATGCGCTGTCGGTTTTAATACCGACTTGACGGCCTGTAAGTGATTTAGCTTCAACACCAATAGAGTTAAGTGCCATTGCTAACATAGAAATCGTTACCTGTTCACCCGTAGACACCATTTGGTCTAATTCGCGTGGATCAGGGGTTTCGGTAATGGCTTTCGCTAAAGCAAGTAGACGATTGGTTTCGCCACTCATTGCAGATACAACAACCACAACTTTGTGACCGTGATCATGCCAACGCTTTACACGACGAGCAACATTTAAAATGCGCTCTGGAGTACCCATTGAGGTACCGCCATATTTTTGAACGATTAATGCCATAACTATCCTTACCAAGTAAATAAGTCTAAAGACTTAAAGCACTTACACATATTTTAAGACCGCACTTGAGCGCGATTTTAATATACCACGTAGCTCATGAACTCCAAGGTAGGAGGAGTTCAAATAGATACTTTGTGTCTGCAGGGGATTCACATGAACCCAGCCTTTTAGACTCCATTTTCATCATTTAGCCAGAGGTTGAATATTGGTTTCAACATGATGATTGAGTTTGCGCTTTCACGCATCAACAGTGTTTAAGCAGGATCCAGCATTAAAAAACACACTGCTTAAACCTGTTGATTTGCTCAAAGGAGGTGAGTCACTTTGAGCTATAGGACTTTTGGTCTTATTTTGCAGCTAACCATGCAACGAGGTCAGTCATTACCGCTTCAAGTTTGTCGCTATAAGGCGCACCACCTTGAGCCATATCAGGTTTACCACCACCTTTACCGCCAAGTTCTTGACCAAGGTGTTTGATGATATCACCTGCTTTTACAGCAGCAGTGTATTCTTTAGCAACCGAAGCAATGAGGCTCACTTTGTCGGCATCAACCGCTGCGATCACGATCACAGCATTGTCTAACTTAGATTTCACACCGTCGTGCAAGTTGCGAAGTGATTTCGCATCTACACCTTGAACCGTGGTGATTAATGTTTTACGGCCAGCAATCTCTTGAACTTGACTCAATAACTCAGCGGCTTGGAAGCTTGCTAATTTTTGGTTCAATTGTTCAATTTGTTTTTGCAGGCTAGACGCAGTGTGAGATAAAGCTTCAACTTTTTCTAAAGTTTGATCTTTTTGCGCTTTCAGCAAGTCATTAATTGCATGAATGTCACGATCAGCTTTTTGCGCAGCTTCAACAGCTTTAGTGCCTGTAACGGCTTCAATACGGCGTACGCCTGCAGCAACACCGCCTTCAGAAGTGATCTTGAATAGGCCGATGTCGCCTGTGCGTTTTACGTGAATACCGCCACAAAGTTCGATAGAGAAGTTTTTCTCATCTTTGGTTGTACCCATTGAAAGTACACGTACTTCGTCACCGTATTTCTCACCGAACAACATCATCGCGCCTTTTTCTTTAGCAGCATCGATGTCTAAAAGTTCAGTTGAAACAGCAGTGTTGGCAATCACTTCGGCATTGACAATGCGTTCAATTTCTTGAAGCTGTTCAAATGAAACAGGCTGATCATTGGCAAAGTCAAAACGTAAAAGTTCGCTGGCAACCAATGAGCCTTTTTGCTGTACGTGCGTACCCAAAACTTGGCGCAGCGCTGCATGCAACAGGTGAGTCGCAGAGTGGTTGCGCGATGTTGCTGCACGGATATCTGCTTTAACAATCGCTTCAACCGCTTGAGCCGCTTTTAAGTTACCCATGGTCACGATGCCTTGGTGTACAAATGCGCCGCCTGATTTTTTGGTGTCTTGAACTTCAAAAATACCAGTTTCGTTTTTGAAGATACCTGTATCGCCAACTTGACCGCCACTTTCTGCATAGAACGGAGTTTGGTTTAGAACGATTAGTGCTTCGTCACCTTCAAAAACTTCATCAACTTGTTCGCCGTCTTTGTAGATTGCAACAATTTGACCTTGGCCTTGAGTTGCGTCATAGCCGTCAAATTGAGTCTCGCCTTCAACTTTGACAATTGAGTTGTAGTCGACAGCAAATTTACCAGCATCACGCGCACGTTGACGTTGAGCCGCCATTTCGACTTCGAAACCAGCTTCGTCAATGGTTAAATCACGTTCACGTGCAATGTCTGCTGTTAAGTCAGTCGGGAAGCCATAAGTATCGTAAAGTTTAAATACAGTTTCGCCTGGAATCACTGAACCTTTAAGTTGAGCCAATTCGCCTTCAAGCAATTTCAAACCTTGCTCAAGTGTTTTAGCAAACTGTTCTTCTTCTTTCAAAAGCTGTGCTTCAATACGTGCTTTTTGTGCTTCAAGCTCAGGGTATGCAGCGCCCATTACCTTAATTAATGGTTGAAGCATTTTGTGGAAGAATGAACCAGTCGCACCTAATTTATTACCATGACGAACTGCACGGCGAATAATGCGGCGAAGTACATAGCCACGGCCTTCGTTAGATGGGTTAACACCGTCTGCAATCAAGAAGCAGCAAGAACGTGCATGGTCAGCCACAACTTTAAGTGAAGCAGGGTATTCAACTGGTTTGTTTTCTGCTTGCGCTTTTGCTTCAAGTTCAGTGGTATCTAAACCAATGATTTCAGCAGCAGCTTTAAGTAGGTTTTGGAATAGGTCGATTTCGTAGTTTGAGTTTACATGCTGTAAAACTGCAGAAATACGCTCAAGGCCCATACCAGTATCTACAGAAGGTGCAGGAAGGGCATGCAGCACACCATCAGCAGTACGGTTGAACTGCATGAAGACGTTGTTCCAAATTTCGATGAAACGATCGCCATCTTCTTCAGGAGTGCCCGGTAAGCCGCCCCAAATGTGGTCACCATGGTCAAAGAAGATTTCAGAACATGGACCGCAAGGACCTGTATCGCCCATTGCCCAGAAGTTATCTGAAGCGTATTTTTCGCCTTTGTTGTCACCTATACGGATAATTCGTGAAGCGTCTAGACCAATTTCTTTGTTCCAGATATCAAATGCTTCGTCATCTGTATGGTAAACAGTGGCATAAAGTTTATCTTTTGGCAGACCTAACCATTTTTCGTTGGTTAAGAAATCCCAAGCAAATGTGATGGCATCACGTTTGAAGTAGTTACCAAATGAGAAGTTACCCAACATTTCAAAGAACGTGTGGTGACGTGCTGTATAACCAACGTTGTCTAAGTCGTTGTGTTTACCGCCGGCACGGACACATTTTTGTGAAGAAGTTGCACGAACGTAGTCACGTTTTTCAAGACCGAGGAAGCAGTCTTTAAACTGGTTCATACCAGCATTTGTGAACAATAGTGTTGGGTCGTTGGCAGGTACCAGAGAACTCGACGCGACACGTGTATGCCCTTGCGATTCAAAGTAGCTTAAAAAAGCTTCGCGAATTTCAGCTGATGTCATAAAACGAGTACTCACAACCAAGTCTCTCCTAATTTCGATTTGGTAATAGCCTATCAAGCAAGTCTCACAAAATTTTAAAGCTGGCTTGAGATGCTGACATAAAATTTAAAAACGCTAAATTATAACGGAAAAAGGTGTAGTGACCAATGATTTTCGGCTATCTCTATGACTTTTTATATGTTTTAAATTTAGCACCTATATTTTTAGATTTTTAAACCTTTGGAACGCTGAAAGTATTCATTGATTAATCTTGTGAGCGCACTGTTGCTGCGTTTTATTTACTGATGTTGCGCAGTAACATCAGAAGCGCAATTTGATCCAAATAAAAGAACGATACGCGGTAACGTCATCCGCAAGTGTTTGAGATAGTGCTACTTTTAATCAAAAATGTTTTTGCGATATTTTCAATAATTTGACGCTAGTGAAAGAGTTTTGTCGGTGAGGTGCATTCACGGCAAGTTGGTTTCCTTACGAAGCACGCTTCTCATTTTGCCGAATGAGAAACAATGTTTCGTAAGAGTACCTCCAGCCGAAGGCTAATACCTTTATCAATTCAAAAATGTAAGACTCCGTCGAATAAACTTAAAAAGCATTTTAAAAATGCTTAATTACTTTTACGACATAACATGAGTTGTTTATATGTCTTGAAAAGCTTTGAAATTTCAAATTCAACATGTTGATGAATGCTCTACATGAAGGTGGGTTGCTTTTATATTTTTCAGTTCATTGGGAAAATTGCATGTTTATACCCAATTTAATCATAGTGTTTGGACTTGATCTTAGTGCTGTACATTTCTAGTGAAGCTAATATTTAGATCTATACAGGTGCTAAAGTTGAACCGTACCGGGTTTGTCGGAGACCAACTTTCTTGAGAGAATGTTCCAATGACAAAACCAAAATATACCCCTGAAATCAGAGAAAGAGCGGTTCAATTATTGATTGAATCTGAAAAAGATTATCCTTCTACTTGGGCTGCAATCACAGCTATTGCACCTAAGATTGGTTGTACTCCTGAAACATTGCGTGTTTGGTATTTAAAGCATATGGATCAACTAAATCCTGCCAAAGTACAACAGATATCTGACCAAGAAAAAATGAAGCAAATGGAACGTGAAATTAAAGAATTAAAACGTGCCAATGAAATTCTACGTAAAGCAGCCGCTTTTTTCGCCCAGGCGGAGCTCGACCGCCCACACAAATAATGGTGGATTTTATCCAGAACAATAAAGATCGATATAGTGTTGAAGCGATTTGTAGAATTTTACCGATTGCAGCTTCGACCTATTATCGGGCTTTAGATCTCGCTGACAATCCAGAACATCGAGCGAAACGTGCTCTGCATGATTTACATCATGCAGAGCAAATCAAACGTATTTGGAAAGAAAGTTTAGGTCGATATGGTGTGCGTAAGGTCTGGCAACAATTGAAACGTGAAGGTTATGTTATCGCACGTTGTACAGTTGCTCGATTGATGCAGAAGCTAGGTATACAAGGTGTTTGGCGTGGTAAGAATAAACAAACCACCCGTAGCCGAGATGATCAAAAACGAGCAGATGACTTAGTAAAACGCAATTTTAATGCAGATCATCCTGACCCTTGCGAAGCAATGCTTCTCAGGTCGCTGACTTCACGTATATTCAAACTCATTCAGGCTGGGTCTATACCGCCTTTATTATTGATGTGTTCTCGCGAGCAATTGTTGGATGGAAAGTATCAACACGTATGAATACAGATATGGTGCTCGATGCACTGGAGCAAGCATTGCATGATCGAGGCATGCCAAAGAACGTGATTCATCATAGTGACAGAGGCGTGCAATATCTTTCCATTCGTTATACCAATCGTTTAGAAGCAGCAAATTTACGAGCATCAGTCGGTACGACCGGTGATTCATACGATAATGCTTTGGCTGAAATGGTGAATGGCTTATACAAAACAGAGGTGATTGAATATTTAAAAGCGGATTGGCAAGGTTTAGCGGATGTACAACTTGCGACACTAAACTGGGTAGATTGGTTCAATAAAGAGCGTGTACACAGTGCACTGGGTTATGTATCACCTTTTGAGTTTGAAGCAATGTACTATGATAAGATTAACCCGTTAGGTCAGGTGGCCTAACTTAAATAAAAAAGTCTCCGACAAACCCGGTACGATTCAAGTTTTATAAAAATAAAGCCCAATAAGCATTAAACGAATAAATGATAACGTTTTCATGTTGAAATCCATTAATATATAGATGCTTTATTTTTGTTTTAAAACGAAGGATTGGTCATGCAGCGAGTGGCAATTAATGGATTTGGTCGAATCGGACGCAATGTATTACGCGCTTGGTTTGAAAATCTAAAGGAATTTCACTATGAAATTGTTGCCATAAATGATGTCGCTGATGTGGAAACCATGGTGCATTTGTTTAAATACGACACCACGCATGGTCGTTTTGCAGGCCAAGTCGACATTCTTGAACAAGATGGCGCTATTTTTCTAGAGATCTCTTGTGCCCAAGCACATCTCAAAGTGCAAGTTTTAAATGAAGCACAGCCGAGTCTTTTGCCTTGGCAACACCTGAATGTCGATGTGGTACTCGAATGTACAGGTTTATTTAGATCGCGAGAGGCAGCCACACAGCATATTGGTGCAGGTGCCAAACGTGTGATTATTGGTGCTGCGCCGTTTGACAGTGTTGATGCTGCGATTGTGTATGGTGTTAATCATCATGAAGTCAAAGCGACGGATCAAATTATTTCGAGTGTGTCGTGTACCACGCAGGCTTTGGTGCCTTTAGTCAAAATTATTGATGATGCCTTTGGTATAGACACAGCACTCATGACAGAAATTCATGCTGTGACTGCGGATCAGTCTGTATTGGATCATGCACATCGTGACTTACGTCGTGCGCGAGCTTCAGGTCAAAATATTATTCCAACAACCTCTTCAGCTCTAGGTGCGTTGAAACGGGTCAT
This sequence comes from Acinetobacter sp. YH12129, assembly GCF_013418685.1. Lineage (NCBI taxonomy): Bacteria > Pseudomonadati > Pseudomonadota > Gammaproteobacteria > Moraxellales > Moraxellaceae > Acinetobacter > Acinetobacter sp. YH12129. The sequence goes on along the minus strand of NZ_VPBP01000011.1, from coordinate 8,789 downwards.
GCCGAAAATGGAAGATCGAATCGATGGCTATTCGATTCGTGTGCCGACTATCAATGTTGCTGCAATCGATTTAAGTTTTGTGTCTCAATCAGTTATCACCAAGCATAAGTTAAATGCAGTGTTAAGCAAAGCTGCACGTTTTGATTATCATGAAATTATGTCAGTAACCGATGAGCCCTTGGTCTCAAGTGATTTTAATCATTCACCTTATTCATTGATTGTCGATTTGAATCAAACCATGGTGGTAGGAAAGCAAGCAAAAGTTTTCGCATGGTATGACAATGAATGGGGCTATGCGAACCGCTTGCTCGATTTATGTGAAAGTTTTCACTCTTTATAAAAATTCAAACTTATCCAATATAGAAAACATCTACTAGCTTGTAGGTGTTTTTTTATTTTCTAAAATTAGATGAAAAATCATGCGTAATCTCGTTGATGTATCTCGAAAATATTGAAAAACTTTAAAAAATATTCAAGCACAGCCAATTTATTGTTTAAGATGAAAGTCAAAGAAATATATAAAGAGTATTGAGCATGATGTTGATGTTACTTTGGGGATTTATTTTATTATTGGCGCTGGCGGTTATATTTTTAATTTGGCTACAGTTTAATCGTGACGTATCGCAATCTACCGCGCATGAAACCTTGCCACTTGAAGAAAAAGTGGTGCATTTAGAAGCCAACCTGAAAAAGACCTTGGAAATTATGCAAGATCTTGCAAAGAAAATGCATATCCAGCAAGAAGTATTAGATCAAACCACTCACAAATTACAGCAAGTTGAATTGCAAAATGCAGAGTTGGTGAACCTTTTGGCAAAAGTAGTCAAGACAGACCAAAGCTAATCAAAAAAATACAAAAGACTGCCCACACCTCGATATCTGCATGAAGCATGTGATCTCAAGGTATGGGTATTTTTTATCCAATAAGATGATTCCTAATATTCATCATCATTGGGTTTAAATCGTAGTTCACGCGTTATTCAAAACATGATCGCGTATTACTTAGTTAAATCAAAATTTGTCTTAATACTGCTGCTGAAAGCATGCTAATCACAACGGTAGGCAATAACGAAAAACGTGATGCTGCAAATAGGGTAATAGCCATCGCGATCAAATCAGCAGGATTATCTTTAACAAAATAAGGCGCGATCACTGAGATCAACACACAGCCGGGAACAACTTCCATAATTTGACGTTGTTTGTTGGTGAGGCTACGGTTTTTCAGTAACACATAACCCAAGATACGGGTCAGGTAAGTGGTTAAGGCAATAAATAGAATCGCGATCAGGGTGCTAGAGTGGATCATACATCATCTCCAATTAGGAAAAATGCAGAAGCAATACCCGTAACTGCGCCAATCGGAACATACCAGCCCGCAGGGAGATACAAATAAGCCAGAGATGCGGCAATCAAACTGACCAGCCATGGACGTGCCGCTTTAAAGCCTTTCCACATGCCACGTAGTAAAACAAGAAATACAGCAGGGAAGGCCATATCAAAACCAAGTCGACTAATATCGCCAAGTATCGGTCCGATCATTGCTCCTAAAGTGGTAAAGCCGACCCACATCAAATATAGAGCACAGCATAAGCCTGCATAGAACATTAAACTAAAGGCGCGCTGAATTCCCAAAGCATTAGATTTTTTTTGCGCATCGGCCAAACCTACGGCCCAACTTTCATCGCACATAAAAAATAAAGCGGTATAAACCGTGCGATTCGGGAGATGTCGTAAATACGGGACAAGGCTCGCCCCCATTAATAGGTGCCGACTATTCACTAAAAACGTAATAAACATCAGCATGAGAATATTAGGGGGATTGGTCCAAACTTGCAAAATGGCAAATTCAGAACCACCTGCAAAGTTAAGACCAGTCAAAAGCGGAACTTCTAAACTAGAAAAGCCTTTATGTGTTGCCTGAGCACCCAGAACTAATGTAAAAGGAATAATGCCCAGCAGCATTGGAATAGATGTTTTTAGACCTCGTTTAAACTCAATAGAATGCTCTGAATGGGTATGATTGAGTGTACTTTGTCTAAACATCAACATGACGTTTTCCATGAAGCGAGATCGAAAGCAATATTTTATGGATATCTGAGCAGCATTTGGCAGCTGTTTTGTGAAAGATTGCTTTTATTGTGCAATGAAATTGCTAAAATAAAGCTTATTGTGAAATTTAGTGCCTTTATTGATGGATCAGATAGATAAACGCATTTTGCAAGCATTACAGCAAAATGGAAAACTACAAAATAATGAATTGGCCCAACTTGTTGGTTTATCTCCTTCGCCGTGTTTGAGACGGGTTAAGCAACTAGAAGATGAAGGTTATATTGAGAAATATGTGGCTTTACTGAATCAGTCAAAATTGAATTTAAGTTTAACGGTTTTTGCTCGGATTTGGCTAAAAGGTCAAGATGCAAAAACCGTGAATGATTTCGTTGCAGCCATTCAAACGATGCCTGAGGTGGTTGAATGTCAACTCATGGCAGGGGATTGTGACTTTTTCTTACGTATCGTCGTGGCAGATTTAGAAGCCTATCGGAAGTTTCAGATTCATCATTTAACGCAGATCGCCAGTGTGCAAAATGTAAAAACAGAGATACCGTTACAGGCTGTTAAACAAACTACAGCACTTCCTTTGGATTGATGTTCGAGTCTTAAATTAAGTTATTGAGCCTGATCATATTTATAACTTTGTTTAAAACTTCATCTATAGAAAGTAGGATGCTTATTATTTTTTATCAAATGGTTAAAAAAATAACGTTCACAGAATTTTAAAATATAAGCATAAACATGGATTTAGTTGTAAAAATTAAAGCTGTTGATGAAGTAATGAATGCTGAAGCATCTTTTATGAAAAAGTCGTGTGCAAGCGTAAAACTATCGTGCTAAACTAGGAGAAATCGGGTGTTCTCCCGATTTTTTTATGCGGATTTGTTCCGCGCTGACAAGAATTTAGGTTTACAACATGCCCATTTCAGAGACATGGTTATTACCTGATGGTGTAGCTGATGTACTGCCAGAACAGGCGCAAGTGATTGAATCTTTGCGTCGCGAAGCATTAGATTTCCTCGCATCTCGAGGTTATCAGTTGGTGTACACGCCATTCATTGAATACATCGAATCTCTATCTTCTCTTTCAGAATCGAATCAAGATTTAGACTTAGCCACTTTTAAAGTGATCGATCAACTTTCAGGTCGTTTGCTTGGTGTGCGTGCCGATATGACACCACAAGTGGCTCGTATTGATGCGCATGTACATCCTGTCGAAGGTGTAGCTCGTTATTGCTACGCTGGTACAGTACTACATACTAAGCCACAGGGTTTTAATACCACACGTGCACCTTTACAGTTAGGTGCAGAATTATTTGGTTCAGACAGCATTGATGCTGACGTTGAACTGATTGATGTCATGATCAACTTGCTTGCTAAAGCAGGTCATGCAGATGGTATCCATCTTGATTTAGGGCATGTCGGTTTATTCCGCAGCATGGTGAAACAAGCTGGCTTGAGTAAAGCGGTTGAACGTCAGTTATCTGACTTGTATCAACGTAAAGCGCTACCTGAACTTGCTGAATTCACACAAAGCATTCCAAATGGTGCTGACTTCTATACATTAGGTCGTTTTGCAAGTGACTTAGATGCATTGCAAGCCAATTTAACGGCTGATGTATTGGCAAATGAAGCATTTAAACTGGCTTTTGATGCAGTGAAATCGACTCAAGCGGCAATCCAAGCCCGTTGGCCAGACTTACACATTGGTATAGATGTGGTTGAACTTCGTTCATATCACTATCACACTGGTTTAATGTATGCCGTATATGCACCAAACCGTGCTGCGCCATTGGCTCAAGGTGGCCGTTATGACGGTATTGGTGAACACTTCGGCCGTGCGCGTCCAGCAACAGGTTTCTCTTGTGACTTATATGCATTAACTGCTGGTCAAGTTCAGAAAAATCAAGTTTTGGTTGCTCCAAAAGGCATCGAAGCAGATTTATTAAAGGCAATTGAAGCAGCACGTACCGAAGGGTTCAGTGTGGTTCAATTGTTAGGTAATGATGATTTAAGCTCGGCTCCGTATGCAACGCACCAACTGGTGAATGCAAATGGCGAGTGGACAATCAAACAAATTTAATCTCGGATGTGCCTGCGGGCACACACGTTTTTTCCAATTTTAACAGCATGATGCAATGAGGCTATTATGGGCAAGAATGTTGTGGTACTTGGTACCCAATGGGGCGACGAAGGTAAAGGTAAGATAGTCGACCTGCTCACAGATCAAGCGGCTGCGGTAGTTCGCTATCAAGGCGGACACAACGCAGGTCATACACTTGTGGTTGGTGGTAAGAAAACTGTTTTACACCTCATTCCATCTGGTATTTTACGTGACAACGTATTGTGCTTAATTGGTAATGGTGTTGTTTTATCACCTGAAGCTTTAATCCACGAAATGGAAGTTTTAGAAAAAGAAGGCGTGCCTGTACGTGAACGTCTACGTATTTCTCCAAACTGTCCGTTGATCCTTCCACACCATATCGCCCTTGACCAAGCACGTGAGAAAAAACGTGGCAATGCGAAAATTGGTACAACAGGTCGTGGTATCGGTCCTGCATACGAAGACAAAGTGGCTCGTCGTGCAATCCGTGTTGCTGACTTGGTTCGTGGTGGTGCTCATCTTAAAGCTCAACTAGAAGAGCTTCTTGAATACCATAACTTCCAATTGACTCAATTCTTCGGTGTTGAAGCCGTTAAAGTTGAAGATGTAATCGCTCTATGTGACGAATGGCGTAAAGTCATCGAACCTATGGTGATGGACGTGACTGGCGAACTTCATGCTTACCGTAAAGCAGGTAAGAAAATCATGTTTGAAGGCGCGCAAGGTTCACTTCTTGACGTTGACCACGGGACATACCCGTATGTTACTTCTTCAAACACAACTGCTGGTGGCGTAAGCTCTGGTTCAGGTCTTGGTCCATTGCACCTTGACTATGTATTGGGTATCACTAAAGCGTACACAACTCGTGTAGGTGCTGGTCCGTTCCCAACTGAACTTGTTTATGATGCTGCTAACGATGTTGGTGATGCAATCGGTAAACACTTGGGTACTGTAGGTTCTGAATTTGGTGCGTCTACTGGCCGTCAACGTCGTTGTGGCTGGTTCGATGCTGAAATTCTACGTCGTTCAGTAGAAGTAAACTCACTTTCTGGTATTTGCTTAACTAAACTAGACGTTCTAGATGGTTTAGAAGAAGTGAAAATCTGTGTAGGTTACGAAGCAGCTGATTCTGGTTGTGTAGGTTCTTCTGATGCGCTTGCATTTGAAACTTTAAAACCAATCTACGAAACCATGCCAGGTTGGTCTGAGTCTACTTTCGGTGCGAAATCACTAGATCAATTGCCACAAAATGCAATTAACTACGTGAAACGTTTAGAGCAATTGATTGAATGTCCAATCGACATCATTTCAACTGGTCCAGACCGTGATGAAACAATCGTATTACGTCATCCATTCGACGCATAATGTGCTGTTGAATTAAGATGTAAAAGCCTCGCGAAAGCGGGGCTTTTTTTATATAGCGAAGAACATAACTTCAAAAAACAGCATGTATTATAAACTGATAGTACTCAGTAACATCCGAAGTGCCATTTGATTCAAATAAAAGAATGATACGCGATAATTCATCCGCAAGTGTTTGAGACAGGACTACTTTTAATTAAAAATGTTTTTGCAATACTGTAAATATTTTGACACTAGTGAACGAGTTTTGTCGGTGAGGTGCATTGCACCGCAAGATGGTTTCCTTGCGAAGCACGCTTCTCATTTTGCCAAATGAGAAACAACGTTTCGTAAGAGGTACCTCCAGCCGAAGGCTAATCCCTGTATTTAAACCCAAGATGTAAGACTCCGTTGAATATACTTAAAAGTATTTAAAAAATGTGAAATTATTTTTACGGGGTAACATCAGATATTAAATTTAAATAATGGAAAAATAAAGATTTTGAAAAAAATAAGCATAAAAATATTGAGTCAGTCAATTTTTTGTATATATTTGACACTCTTTATAAATAACTAGAGATCATGATGAATTATAAAAAATCTTTGGCATGCTTTGCCGTAGCAGCTTCTTTATCAGGTTGTACCACGATTGCTGATCTTGCAGGTGCTGATTCTGCATCTTTGAACTTACAAGCAACACAGTCTTATAACGCAATGCTGAAAGACGCGCAGACCAAACAAGTGCTCGATACCAAGTCTGCGACTTATCAAAAAGTAAACCGTGTTTTCTGGAAAATGAAACCGTTTGCAGATCAGATGAATCAAACGGGTCAGGCTTTTGATTGGAAAGTTGCCGTGATCAAGTCTAAAGAAATCAATGCCTATGTCGCACCCGGTGGCAAAGTTGTTTTCTATACAGGAATCGTCGAAACACTCAAACTTACGGATGATGAAGTCGCTGCAATCATGGGTCACGAAATGGTTCATGCCTTAGAAGAACATGCAAAAAATAAAATTGGCGCTTCAGCACTAACCAATCTTGCGGTGAGTATCGGTTCACAATACGTAGGCAACGCTGCAGGCGGCTATGGTGCAACCTTGCTTGATTTGGGTAGTCAGTTCGGTGTGGGCTTGCCGTATTCTCGTAATTTGGAAAGCCGCGCGGATAAAGGTGGCCTAGTGATGATGGCAAAAGCTGGATATAACCCAGAAGCAGCGATCTCGTTGTGGAAAAAAATGAATGCGAATGACAACAGTGGCAATGATGCACTGAGCAAATTTATGTCTACACACCCAAGTAATAATGATCGTATTGCTGCTATGCAAAAAATGATGCCAGAAGCACAGCAATATTATAAAAATGCGACACCTTCGAGTGTACGTCGTTAATATCGGCTGTTTTCAAGACTAAAGTTGCATTTTAGTACGCTATACACTTTGTGGTGAGTTGCTAAAATGCAATTTGAATTAGGAAGAGAAGTGCAGGATGCAAAAGAATATTTCGACCACCATTTTTTATTCTTTATTATTTGCGATGGGGGGTGCACCTACCATCGCTATGATGATCATTCGTGCCCAAACACAAGATCCACAATTGATTTATCAAGCCCTGATTGGATTGTCGGTAATTATTGCCTGTATTCTTGTGCCCATAGTTTTGATACAAAATGCTGTCCTATTTTTTAAGCGAAAAAATGTGCAGTTAGAAGAAAAAATTAAGCCTTTAATGCATGCGTATTTGGGGTTGAATGTGGTTTGTTTAATCTATTGGTTGGTTCTTCAATTTTCGGCTTAAAAAAATTACATAAATACTATTATAAGTCGCTATAACTTCGTTTTAAGCTCTAAATCATAAGAATATAATATGCATAAATTTACTTATATTTTAATGGTCTGGAGTAGCCTAAGTGAAAAAAATAATTTTAACGAGCCTGTGTGTGGCTGGTGTAATGACGATTTCGGGCTGTGCGACAGTGGCAGATATGGCAGGAGCGGATACTGCTACATTGAACGCGCAAGCAACACAAAGTTATAACAAAATGGTGACAGATGCGCGTTCTAAAAATCAGCTCGATACCTCTTCGAGTACATATAAGCGCATTAATACTGTATTCCAAAAACTGCGTCCTTATGCAGACCAAATGAACCAAACGGGTCAAGCGTTCCAATGGCAATTGGCGGTTATGAAATCTGATCAAGTCAATGCCTTTGTCGCTCCAGGCGGTAAAGTTGTATTTTATACAGGTATCGTCAATAAACTAAATTTAACTGATGCAGAAATTGCAGCGGTTATGGGACATGAAATGGTCCATGCTCTTGAAGAACATGCAAAAAGTAAATTGGGTGCTCAAGCCTTAACGGATCTTGCGCTGAATATTGGTTTAAGTGCCGCAGGCAATAATGTCGGTCAATTGGGCACTGCTGCTGCGCAGTTAGGTAGTCAAATCGGTATAGGGTTACCGTATTCACGTTCTCTGGAAAGCCGTGCTGACCAAGGTGGTTTAATGTTAATGGCACGTGCAGGTTATAACCCACAAGCGGCGATTACACTTTGGGAAAAAATGAACAAGCTTGAAGGTGCGGGAGGTTCATCATTCCTGTCTACGCATCCATCAAACTCACAACGTATTGAAGCGATGCGTAAAAATCTACCTGCAGCGCAGCAGATTTATAACCAACGTCGTTAATAGTATGAATGAATTATCCATTTTAAAAAAGCAGGCCGTGGCCTGCTTTTTTTCTATCACGAACAAAAATCATTGATAGATTTAATTTCATTATCTTTTTTATCAAATTCTTTAAGGTTGTTTTGATAAGTTTTAAAGATTGTACAATTCCATTGCTTTAGCTTTTGATCCGATTCTTTCCATTGATAAGGGTTCCATTTTTTTTCGTTACTTATTTTAATGGATGAATTTTCTAGGTCGGTTAAAAAATATTTTGCAAATTTAGTTCCATACCAAACATTATCTTTAAATACCAGTGAACCATCAATATAAGTTCTCTTTAGAAGCTCATCGGGGACTAAGAATGCATCTTTTTGTTGTTTGAAAAACAAACGCCGCCACATGTGATTATAGTTTTTATTAAAGAATTGCTCATTAACTTGTAATGCATTTTGGGGTAATGCACGTAATTGAGTTGTTTGCGGTGTAATATCACGTCTATAGCCAAATCCTAAAAACTATAGAACAATAGAGATATGGGATATTCAAAAGATTTTAAAGACAAAGTCATAGAAATTATGATTCGAGATGAAATGTCTGTGCGAAAAGCAGCACAGCATTTTAAC